>VGOX01000068.1 GCA_016875755.1 Chloroflexota bacterium | reverse complement strand
GGAGTGCGGCGGGGGCTAGCCCCCGCCGCACTCCCAGCATCCCATCCCATGGGCATTTCTAATTGTCGCCATGTCCATTTCTAATTGTCGTTGACAGGTTCCTACATACCAATGATTTCTGGTTCGATTACAACAAAATGAAATCACGCGGCGTGGAGTTCATGGAGGAGCCGCGTACCGAAACCTATGGAACCGTTGCGGTGTTCAAAGATCTATACGGAAACAAATGGGATTTTTTACAACCAAAATAAAGTGAACAGGAAAATACATTGCCCACTCTTTCTCTGGGTGATACAGTCACCCGCACCCAAATCATCACAGATGAAATCATCCGCAATTTTGCAATGCTGACAGGCGACACCAACCCCGTGCATCTCGATGACACCTATGCCGCCACCACCCGCTTCGGACGGCGCATCGCACACGGCATGATCGCTGCCGGGCTGGTCTCCGCCGCGCTAGCCAATGACCTGCCAGGTCCTGGCACGGTATACCTCAGCCAGACCTTGAACTTCAAAGCGCCTGTCTACCCCGCAGACACCATCACAGCCACCATCGAAGTCAAATCACTGCATGCCAGCAAACCAATCGCCACCCTCATCACCACCTGCTCCAATCAAGATGGCATCATCGTGTTGGAAGGCGAAGCGGTAGTTTTGTATGAACGAACTGGATAGGCTTTACCCCAACATCCCTTCCAACCGCCTCTTCACATCCGCCCACTCTGTATCAATGATCGAATAAAAGACCGAGTGGCGCATCCGCCCATCGGGCAGGATCATATGATTACGGAGCACGCCTTCCTTCTTTGCGCCGATGCGTTCAATAGCTTTCTGCGAGCGTTCATTGAGCGAGTCCGTTTTCAACTGCACACGGATGCATTTCAGATCTTCAAACGCATGTTTCAGTAATAAATATTTACACTCGGTATTAACCGCCGTACATTGAAAATCCAACCCATACCATGTCCCGCCGATTTCCAGCCCGCGGTCATTGGGCATGGTATTCAGGTAACGCGTCGCCCCCGCGACCCGCCCTGAATCTAAATGAACAGCAACGAACGGCAAATCAGTCCCTCTTTTGCCGCGTTCCAGAATATCCAACACCCACTTTCGCATATCGGATTCTGCCTTGATATCGCCATACAGCATGAAATTCCAAAAATCGCGTCCTGCACCGATCTCTGTCAAGCCGGGGATGTGGTCCTCACTCAATGGCTCCAGGCGGACATATTTCCCCTGCAAAGTGACAGTTCTAATCCAATCGCTCATTGCGCACTCCCAAAAATATCTGCGATCTTTCCATACCGAAAGTCAAAAATGGACTTTAGCCGCCCACCCACCCATGCCGCATGGACAACATCTCCCAACACACCAAACGGCATGGCATAGGTCACATGGTCGGTCATTTTCACGCCCTTCGCAACGGCCTCAAAAAAGTGCTCGTGATACCAAAAACGATATGGACCGATACGCTGTTCATCCACAAAATACCCGTTCTCGCGCACATGCGCGATCTCGGTCAACCACAGCGAGCGGACACCGCGAATGAACTCCACGCGGTATTCGATGACCTGCCCTTCGTACATTTTTACGTCGCCGCCTGCGATAATTTCAAAATTCATGTCGGGCGGGGTAATGCTATTTAAGTTATGCGGGTTGCAGAAGAACGTCCACACCGCCTCTACGGATGCGGGGATAACCTGTTCGCGATGTAAATAATGAATCATCCCTTTAACCACTCCGCTTCAGGCGTATCCTGAGACGGCAAATAAGGCATCGGCGGTCCATCCACACCCAAGAATTCCGCCAGCGCGGCACGCATCGCGGTGCGGTCATCCCACAGATATTCGGTCTTCCCAAAACACATCGACTGTTCGTGCCCCTTCCCGCACGAAAGCACGATATCACCTTCACGCGCCAGCCTCAGCGCAAACTTGATCGCCTCGCCGCGATCAGCCACGCGCCAAAACGTCTCACCCTCGCGCCCGCCTTTCGAGATCGCTCCCGCCGCCATTTCCTCCAAAATCCCATCCAGTGACTCGGTGCGCGGGTCTTCGGCGGTCAGCACCGTCAAGTCTGCCAACTCTGCCGAAGTCTCCGCCATCATGCGCCGTTTTTCCTTATCCCGCAACCCTGCCGAGCCGAAGACAGAGATCACACGTCCTTTGGTCATCGTCCTGCCCGCCTCCAACGCCACCTTCAATGCATTCGGCGTGTGCGCGAAATCCACGATCGCGGTGAAATTTTGCCCCATATCGAGCCGCTCCATACGCCCTGGAATGCCCTCCAACGCGGCAATTCCCTGCGCCGCCACCTGCGGGTCAATTCCCAACCCATACACCGCAGCAGTCAACGCCGCCAGACAGTTTGAAACATTGTACGCCCCAACCAAATTACTGGAAGCGGCTACACGAAAATCTTTGGATTCCGCTATAAATTGGATTCCCGATGGGCTATATTGGATGTCCACCCCACGGACATTCGCCTCTTCCCCTACCCCGTAGTTAATTCTGTTTACTTTGATATGTTCATTCAGGAAAGCGAATGACTTCACATCATCATAGTTGATCACCCCCAACCGCGGATTACCCTGCGATTTTTCCCGCGTCCATTCCAAACTACTGAACAACCGCGCTTTTGCCGCACGATAATTTTCGTAACTGCCATGCTCGTCCATGTGTTCGTGTGTGATATTGGTGACTACCGCAATATCGAACTCACACGCATCCACACGATGCTGCGACCAGCCATGTGATGTTGTCTCCAAAACAACATGTGTCAAGCCCGCCTCAACCATCTTCGCGAGATAACGCTGCACATCGTGTGCGTCAGGTGTGGTGACGTGAAAACCTGTATCCAAAACTTCTTCCCCGATCACTGCATTGACGGTTGAGATCATCCCCGCTTTGATGCCCGCCGCGATCAGGATTTTATACAGCAAATTGCTGGTCGTCGTTTTACCGTCTGTGCCCGTCACCCCGATCACCGTCAGACGCCGCGCAGGCTCACCGTAAAATGCAGCAGCGAGCCAGGTCAGAGCATGACGCGAGTTTTCGAGGCGAATATACGGCACGGAAAACTCAGCCAGATCCCTATCCCCCATCACCGCAGAAGCGCCGCCATCGATTGCTTTATGAATAAAGTCGTGCCCATCCATCGAGCCGCCACGCATGGCAACGAACAGGTCACCGGGTTTCACGACACGGTTGTCAATGGCAATGCCCGTAACCTCGGCATCAGGGATACTCGAGGGCATGGCGAGCGGGAAATTATCGAACAAATCTTTCAGCAGCATGTACGTCTGTTTATCTCCATTCAATGAAGTTTAAAACAAAAAAGGGTTTTGGCTATTGTACCAAAACCCTTTTATTCACGTTTTCGTGTCTTACTTCATAACCTGGCGTAAGCCTTCAAGCTTGCCAGCGACAGAACCATCGAGCACCTTGTCACCAACCTTGACGACCAGGCCGCCAAGAATGGAGGGATCCACTTTGAAGGAGAAATCCTTTGCGGAGATGCTCTTCTTCACAGCAGCTTCCTCATCTTTGGTGAGCGGGAGCGCGCTGGTCACTTCGGCGGAATCGCCTTTGAGTTCGCCTTCCACCACAACCACCTTGCCAGCCTTCACACCAGAAAAGAATTCATCGATCAAGGCACGCTGATTCTTCTCATCAAGCGCATCACCCACCAGTTTATTGGCAACAGCAATGGCGAGGGCGGCAACCTGCCCGCGCAGATCGCCAAGAATGCGATTGCGTTCGAGTTCGGCTTCCGCAAGCGCGGCATCACGGGCTTTGGCGGATTCTGCTTCGGCGGCGGCTTTCACGTCCTTGCCAGCGGACTCAGCCCGCTCGGTGGCTTCACGAACGACTTTGCCAGCCTCGGCTTGCGCTTCCGCGATGATCTTGGAAGCTTCCTTTTCGGCGTTGGCACGGGCTTCCGCGGCAACGCGGGCGTCTTCCAAGCCTTGCGCAATCTTCTTCTTACGGGTCTCCATCATGTCCAGCATGGGTTTGTAAACCCAGGCGTTCAATGTGAGCATCACAATGGTGAACGCAATGATCTGAACAATGAGAAGACCGACATTAATACCTAATGCTTCCATGTTTTATGCTCCTTGAACTACACGACTTTGAAGAGCATGAGGAATGCGATGACCAAACAATAAATAGCGATGGATTCGGAGAACGCCACGCCAAGGATCATATTGGTCAACAAGTTACCATAGGTATCGGGGTTGCGAGCCATACCGCCAAGAGCGCCCTGAACGCTCAAACCGATCCCCACACCAGCGCCAGCGGCGCCGATCATCGCCAAACCTGCGCCCACGAAGCGCATCGCATCTAAAAGAAATTGTCCATCCATGTTTCGAGTCTCCTTAGGTTTATCCTAGTTAGTTATGAAATATATTTCAAAAAATTAATGCTCTGCGTGCTCTTCGTCACCATGACCCTGTGTCGCCATTGCCATGAACACCATGGTCAACATACCGAACACAAACGCCTGGATCAAGCCCACGAACAATTCGAACATCATGATCATCGCCGCTAAAATGCTGACATTACCCAGCAAGGAAGCGACCACCGCCACCAACACCACACCAGCAAACATGTTACCGAACAAACGGAAGGTGAATGAGAGGATCTTCGCAAATTCAGAGATGACTTCAAGCAAGCCGACGAGGAAGTCCATTGCGCCGAAGAACGGTACCTTGAACATGCGCTTGGTATTGAAGAACTTGCTGAAATATGCCAAACCCTGTGCGCGGACACCGATCACCTGAATCATCACAAAAGAGATCACAGCGAGGGTCAGAGTGAAGTTCAAATCCACAGAAATACCACGGAAGAATGGCGAAAGAATGTACTCGCCTTTTTCGGGCAGGATCATATCAACCCCACCCATATGCTGAACCGCATGACCTTCACCATGAGCGTGGTGGATCACACCGATCGACTCAAAGCCCGGAATAAGCTTGAGCAGGTTCGCGAACAACACGTAGATCATGATCGTTGCAAACCAGGGGAAGATAGCCTTCGCCCACTTGGCACCTGCCGAGCTTTCGGTCAGGTTGTAGAGCATCTCGAGGATGGCTTCCATCGCATTGCCAATGCCAGTCGGAACCAGGTCGGTCTTTTGGCTTTTTGTGAGAGAGCGATTTGCAACGAACGCAATCACCACCAGCAGGACAATTGTCAACGCCAGAGTGGGAAGCGTATTAACAAGGTAGAACGGTTGCCCAAGGAAATTCTCAATGAGAGGTTCCTCGATCAATTTTTCGGCAGCCACTGTAATTTCAGGTCGAACCGGCACAAAAATGCCCGCGAGAATCCAACCCGCAATCATCAAGACCAGAACAATCCAGCGCCGCCAGGGGGTACGTTTTTGGGTTTCCAAGCCCCGCCTCCTAAGCAGAAATTTTTTTCTTTTCGGCTTCATACTGTTCTGTAAATCGCGCCAACGCTCTTCGCGAAGCAACGAACATTAAGAACACCGAAAGTGGAATACCGGCTAATGACAATACGAACGTGATCACCGGTTTCGTTCCAAAATAATTATCGAGCCAGACACCACCCCAAACCAAAGCAAACAACACAACAAGGGTAATAAACCCAACCTGCCCAATGATTACAAAGAGCAGGCTGTAGACCATCTTTTTGCGTTTTTCCTCGAGTTCCGATTGTGTCATAGCGCACGAATTATAACTGATAGGTCTAAGAGCGTCAAACGAAAAATAGAAATCCCTTTTGGAGGGAATTTCCACCCAAACTCTGGCTTTCAGGGCAGACTTTTGCTGCTCTCAAGGGTCCCCTCCCCTCGAACAGCGCTTCTTTCCTGACCTCTATCTGTGTCTGTTTCTCGAATTTTTTCCTAAACCGAGAAAGTGGCAGTCACCCAGAAGGTGACTGCCACTTTACTTCACTAAAACAGGTTCAACGCTCCCGCGTCCGACCAGTTGAAGAACGGAGCAAAGACCGTACCAAGCAGGATCACACCAATGACCAAAACAACCAAAGCGATCATATATGGCTGGGTCAATGGGATCGGGTGGTTTTCTTCATCCTGATTCGGCAGACGGTAAAGGTATACAAACTTTAGGACGTTCAAATAGTAGTACACACCGATGATCGAATTGATGATACCGACTATGACGAGCCATGTGTAATTCGCTTGAACACCTGCGGCAAAGACAAATACCTTTGCCACAAAACCACCGAATGGAGGCATACCAGCAAGCGACAAGAACGCCGCCAGCATCATCAACCCCATCAATGGGCTGCGACGGCTCAAACCAGCATAGTCAGTAATCTCTTCCAGACCAGTGATTCGGCTGAATGCCATCACCAGACCGAAGGCGAGCAGGTTGGTTGCGATATAGGCAGCAAGATAGAAAATAACGCTCGCCGCACCAAACTGACTGAACGCCACCGCACCGATCATTGCATACCCTGCATGGGAGATGGAAGAGTACGCTAAAAGACGCTTGATATTGGTTTGCGGCAGTGCTAGCAAGTTACCCACTGTCATGGAGATGGCAGCCAGAACGGCAAGGATCATCGTCCATGTGCTGGTAAATTCGGTGAAGGAGATGAAAAACAGGCGCAGAATGACCGCAAAACCAGCTGCTTTTGAAGCTGTGGAAAGATAGCCAGCCACAGGCGTCGGGGCACCCTGATACACATCGGGAGCCCAGAAGTGGAATGGAACTACCGAAACCTTGAAACCCAAGCCAACAATGATCAAAGTTACAACTCCAAAAGCAAGAAATGGAGAGATGCTGCCAGAGGTCAATGAGGTGGCAATGGAATACAGGTCGGTCGTTCCGGAGAAGCCAAACAACAAACTAAAACCGTACAACATAATGGTGGAAGACATCGCACCATACAAGAAGTACTTGAAACCTGCTTCTGTCGAACGATCATCACCAAGCAGGAAACCGGAGAGTATGTACAGAGGAATGGACGCTGTTTCAATGGACAGATAAAGCATCACCAAGTCCGCTGAGGAAGCCATCAGGTTCATACCGATGAGTGAAGCAAGCAACATCAGATAGGCTTCGCCGCGTTTGCCAGCTTGTTCGTGGTCCATCAAAAGCAAGGCTGTGGCCGCTGCTGCGAACATGAACAGCATCTTGAGGAAGAAGCCCATCCAGTCGAAGCGGATCATACCGCCTAGAACAGCCACAGGTTCGCCGGGCTGTCCGAAGAGCAGGCTGACGATCATGGCAATGAGCAATCCGCCCGCAGTGAGCCAGCCTGCGTTGCGTTTTTGTTCGTCTTTCCAGAAGGGCTCAACGATGAGGACTAAAAGCCCAATGGTTAGGATCAGAATTTCAGGAAGAATGGAGGCGAAGGTCACAGTTGTAAACATTATGCACCTCCCAAAAGGCGCATGATATTCTCAACGCCTGTTTCGACCATCGGCACCATTACCGAGGGGAACATACCGATAGCGATCATGAACAAACACAGAGTGACGATAGCAACCTTATCCAAAACGGTCACATCACCCACATGCCCTTCGAGATGTTCAGGAAGCGGCGCAAAGAAGACCTTACGAATATTCATCATGATATACGCCGCCGTAATCACAATGGAAATACTGGAAATGACCGCCACTAACCATTGTTCGCGCCAAACACCCATGAAGATCGGGAATTCTGCGACAAAACCAGAGAAGCCAGGCATACCCATCGAAACCAGACCTCCGATGATGAAGCCGATAGCGGCGATTGGTATCACCTTGGCAATGCCGCCCAACTCGGGGATCATACGGGTATGTGCGCGGTCGTAAATCATACCGGTGATAGCAAAGAAGAGAGCCGTCATCACGCCGTGCGAGAACATCTGCACACCTGCACCGACCAACCCCGTCTGGTTGAGGGTGGAAATGCCCAGCACCACCAAACCCATGTGAGACACGGAAGAGAAACCGATCATGTATTTCAAGTCGGTTTGGACATACGCGATATAAGCGCCGTACACCACAGCGACGCCCGCAAAGGTCATAATGAGCCATGACCATTGTTTCGCGCCTTCGGGCAGCAGCATCACACCAACGCGCAAGGCTGCGAATGCGCCGAGTTTCATCAACACGCCTGCATGGAACATGGAGACAGCAGTAGGCGCTGCAACGTGACCATCAGGTGACCAGTTGTGGAAAGGCCAGATACCGCCCAAGACCGCAAAACCGAGGAAAACAGGCAGGAACCAGATATATTGAAACTGCGCGGAGAAACCAGCACTCTCCATTTGAAGCATGTCGAAGGAAAGAATGCCTGTATTTTGGTATTGTGTCCAGTACATGGCAAGGGCACCGACGAGAGCTACTACTGAACCTATGAACAGGTACAGGGTCAATTTCATGGCGGCGTATTCGCGGGTCTTTACCCAGCCCCAGATGGCGATGAGCAGGTACATTGGGAATACCGCGATCTCATAGAAGAAGAACAACATGAACAGGTCGAGCGAGACGAACACGCCAAACACGCCGCCTGCCAGCAGGAACAGGAAGGCAAAGAATTCGCGCGGGCGATCCTGAATGCCAGACATGACATGCGGGTCATCATTACCCCAGGAGATGAGCACACCCGTGAACATGACAATACCAGTCAACAGCACCAGCGGGGCGCTCATGCCGTCCACACCGAAGTAGAGGGTGATGCCAAGCTGCGGGAGCCAGTTGTATTGCTCAATGAACTGGTAGCCCGTCATCCCTTGCGTAAGATATTGAAGATAGACCCAGCCCGAAAGCAGCAGGTCGATCACGGCCGTTGCAAGCGCAACC
>VGOX01000067.1 GCA_016875755.1 Chloroflexota bacterium | reverse complement strand
GTTCATAACACCTCAAATACAAGCGGTTCGCTATCTTGGATACAGCGAACCGCTTCTACCTTAATACTCAGTTTTTCGGATCAGGCTTTCAAAATCAAGACTGCTTTGTCGGAGCAGGTCACTTTGCAGGCATCGCCAATACTTGGCAAGCTGAGCGAGGGGCGGTTGAAAGTGTCCATGCTGAACTTGCGCTTGCCGATCATCACTTCTACCCGCACAACGGACCCGAGGAAGGTGATATTTTCGACTTTGGCGTCGAACACGTTTTCCTTCTTGCCTTCGGACAAGAAGCTCAGGCGTTCAGGGCGGATCGCAACTGTGACTTTGTCCCCTTTGCTCATCCCCTTGAAATCATTGGTCGATTCAAGGCGGATGCCGTCCATATCCAGCGCGCCCTTGCTTGGATCTACGATCTCAGCTTCGGCTGTGTTCAATGAACCGACAAAGTTCGCAACAAAGCGGGTGGTTGGGAAGTTGTAAATCTCAAACGGTGTACCAACCTGTTCCATTTCACCTGCATTCATGACAACGATGCGGTCGGAAAGGGAAAGCGCTTCTTCCTGATCGTGGGTGACATAAATGGCAGTAATGCCAAGCCGTTGTTGAATACTGCGGATCTCTGCACGCAGTGAGATGCGAATCTTCGCGTCCAGTGCGGAGAGAGGCTCGTCGAGAAGCAACACTTCGGGACGAATGGCCAAGGCACGAGCGAGAGCGACGCGCTGCATTTGTCCGCCAGAGAGCTGATACGGATAACTGTTCGCTTTTTCCTCCATGTGGATGATGGAGAGCATTTCGTTCACGCGGTCTTTGATATCTGATTCTTTTTCCTTGCGGACCTGCAAGCCAAACCCGATGTTTTGCGCTACGGTCATGTTGGGAAAAAGCGCATAGGATTGAAAGACCATGCCGACGTTGCGCTGGTTGGGGGCTTTTTCAGTGATGTCCAAACTTTCGAGCGAGATCGTACCTGCCGAGGGTATCTCAAACCCTGCGATCATGCGCAGGGTGGTGGTCTTTCCGCATCCTGACGGTCCAAGGAAAGATACGAACTCACCTTTTTTCACATCGAGATTGAAATCGCGGACGGCGACAAAATCCCCAAAGTTTTTAGAAATGTTTCTAAGTGCAAGATGTGTCATGTTGGTTCTCCGTCAAAGATTTAGTGAGAGCCTGCAACTTGTCCATGCCCACCAGACACAAGTTGGATCAAGCCCATGGCAACCCATGTGAGCAGGAAACTTACAAAGGAAAGCGCAGCAGGTTCATACGCGCGGTGTTGTCCGAGTAGGAAGAGATATGGACCAAATGCAGGCACACCGAGGAAAGAGGCGAGCACCACCTCTCCTACGACTATCGCAAATGTCAAAAGCGCACCGCTCAACATAGCGGTACGGATATTTGGCAGGATGATGCGGGTGACAATGGTGAACCAGCTCGCGCCGAGGCTTTGAGCCGCTTCGGTCAGGGTACGGATATCCACGGTGCGCAGGCCGGTATCCACAGAGCGATACATATACGGCATGGAAAGCACCATGTAACCCGCTACGATCAAAATATTGGTACCCAGACTGAAATTGGTAAGCGGACGCATTAAGACAATGTCGGTGAATGGGATCGTGAATGGCGTGCTGTAGATGCGGATCATGCCGAAAACCAGGATGATGGCAGGAACAACAAAAGGCATTAACGTCAGGAATTCAACAATACGGCGCGCTTGTGGAAGTTTCAGCCTGATCCAATAGGCGGTTGGCACAACCAGAATAATGGATGCAAAAATGGTTGCCAGCGCCAGTCCATTTGACAGTAGAAAACTTCTCCAGAAACGCGAGTCTCCAAAAGAGCGTTCATAGGCTTTAAATGGGTCCGCTGGATCCCAGCTTAAAGAAAAAGCAACCGTGGCATAAAGCGGAAGAATAAAATACAAGGCACCCAACAGGAACCAAAACCAGGCCCAGAAGGGAAACTTGCGAAGACGGGCAAGGAAACTCATTTCAACCACCTTTCTGTCTTGGCTTGGAGTAATGAATATCCGGTCAATGATACTGCCATGATGACCACCATACCCACGGCCATGGCATATCCCAATCCGGGGTTATATAGCACATCGCCGCGAATCTGCGCACCGATCTGAATGGTTACAAGTCCGATGCGGCCGCCCGTCAGGGCGTAGGCAGTGGCGTATGCTCCAAAGGCATTTCCAAATAAAAGAATCATCGAACCAAGAATGGAGGGCAAAAGCACGGGCATGGCAATCCGCAACCAATACTGGGTTGTATTTGCACCAAGGTTTTCGGCAGCTTCGCGCCATTCTTTTTTCAGCCCATCCAGGGCTGGAGCCATAATCAGGACCATCAGGGGGAATTGGAAATACATGTAAACAAGGCTCAACCCTACAAAGCTATACAGGTTGAAACCCGCATCATAGACATCCATATTGAAAACGTTCTTCAAGATCGCAGTAATAAAGCCCTGCCTTCCGAGCGTAGCGACAAAGGCAAACGCAAGCGGAACGCCTGCAAAATTGGAGGCAACCCCTGAAAAAGTAATCAAGACCGTTCGCAAGGGTTTTGGAAGTCCGCCCACCGTTACCGAGTATGCAAGCAGGAATCCAAAAAAACCACCGCCAAGCGCTGTCACAGCACTGATCTGAATACTCATTTTATAGGAATTAACGATCAGTGGTTCAGTAAACAATTGACGGATATTATCGAGGGTAAAGGATCCATCTGGTGTCGAGAAACTTGCCGTCAGCAATCGAAACGACGGCAGGAGCAGAAAAAGAATTGCAAACAGAAAAAAAGGGACAACGCCGAGCCAGACTTTCCAGCTTGTGGTTGACCTCGGACTGTTTAAAGCAGTAGCCTGCGCCATAATCACATCCTTAACTAATAGCCTTGCTGTGGCGAGACCCCGCCGTTTGGCGGGGTCTCGCATTGGTCAACAGATATTGAAACTACTTAACGTCCGCACCCACGGCGGCATCCCAGTTCTTGGTGATCAACTCATTCGCAGCTGTAAGCTGGCTGAGTGAGGGGAAGACAGCGCCAGAAACATCAGGCAGTTTGTCTGAAAGTGCCTGGGGAACCACACCACGATCGCGCAGGTCAGGTTCGCGGATCGGATGGCAGTAACCTTCCATCCACAAGAGTTGACCTTCATCCGAGTACAGGAATTCCATCCACAAGCGGGCTGCGGCAGGTTGCGGTGAATAGGCACTGATCGCCTGAACATACACGCCCGCGAAACGACCCGTCTCAGGGATCACAACTGTGGCATTCGGGTTTCCTTCGAAGGTATCAATCGCGGCAAGCGCATTGTAGTCCCATGTGATGCGAATGGGAATTTCACCAGTGGCGACCAAGCCGTTGTTGGCAATCAAGGGGATAAGATTACCCGCTGCATTCAGCTCGGCAAAGTAGTCCAAACCAGCCTGAGCGTCGTCCAATGAGCCGCCATTGGCAAGAGCAGCAGCGTACACAGACTGAATGGCCTGATTGGAGACACGGGGGTCACCGGAGAGAGCGATCTGTCCCTTGTACTTGGGATCGAGCAGGTCGGCCCAGTCTTGGGGAACGTCGGGTTGGACATCGGTGTTCACAAGGAACGCCAACACTCCGTAGTAATCGCCATACCAGTACCCTTCAGGATCCTTGGCATCCGCAGGGATGGTGTCCCAAGTCTGTACCTTGTAGGGCGCAAGCAAGCCTTCCGCCTTGGAGGATTCACCCCAAGAGAAACCGACATCAAGCACATCGGGAGCCTGAGGACCTTTGTTATCCTTGTTGGCTTTGACAGCTTCGATCTCATCGGCAGAGCCAGCATCAGGATTCAGTTCATTGACCTCAAGTCCATATTTGGCTTTGAAGGCTTCAATCACGCCGCCGTAATTGCACCAGTCGTGCGGCAAAGCGATGGTAGTAAGCATTCCCTCCGCTTGTGCAGCAGCGATCAATGCATCCATACCGCCGCCATCTTCCGCAGAAGTGGCAGTGCTCCAGTCAAAATCACTGGATGGACCAGCGCCCCCGCCACAAGCGGATAGTAATGTGGCAGCAACCACGAACAGGGCAAGCAAGTGATAAGCAAAATTTTTCGTACGCATTCTCTCTAACTCCTTTTATGGTTTTGGTTTGAATCAGACTTATGGCACGTACTGGTTTCTCTGCTCCTTGCACCTCCATTCTGTTAATAAAACGTTAACATTTTAGCATTATCAATATTCAAAGTCAACAAGACTTTGAATAGATTGATCAAATATGGTTATACACCTATAAAGTCCCTTTTACAATAACCAATAACCAGTAAATTCCAGCAGAGACCATTCCACTTACCGGGATCGTAATTATCCAAGCGATGAGAATATCACGGACAACCACCCAGCGCACTTTGCTCAATCGTTCAGAAGAGCCCACACCAACAATCGCCGAACTGACAACCTGTGTAGTGCTGACTGGTGCCCCACCAAAGGAAGAGGCGAAGATCACGAAAGCGGAAGTCATCTGCGTGGCAAAGCTGTGTACAGGACGAATTTTGTAAAACTTCCCTCCCAGCGTACGGATCAGCCTCCAGCCACCCAGACCAGCTCCAATTGCCATGGTCGCGGCGCTGATCGTGATCACCCAAAGCGGGACTTCAAACTCATTGATCGCACCGCCAATCAAGAGGCTAAGCGTGATGATTCCCATTGTTTTTTGTGCGTCATTTGTACCATGACTCATCGCCAGACCCACCGCAGTGAAAAATTGAGCCTTTTTGAAAAACTCATTAATATGCGGAGAGGCGTCTCGGGCAAGAAAGTAAATGACCTTGAGCATCATAAACCCAACAAGAAAGCCAGCCACCGGGGAAAAAAACAACCCGATTAGAATCTTGGAAAACGCATTGGGGTTGATAACGCCCACCCCCGCAATAAAAACCACAACACCGATCAACCCACCGATCAACGCATGAGACGAACTGCTCGGGAGACCAAAATACCAGGTGACCAAATTCCAAATAATGGCAGCCAATAGACAGGCAACCAGTGCATCCAAACTTAACAACTGGGCATCGACAATATCGCTTCCGACGGTCTTTGCCACTGTAACACCAAATAGAAAGGGACCGAGAAACTCTGCCACAGCTGTTAAACCAAGTGCTGTTTGAGGACGAAACGCCCTCGAAGAGATCATCGTTGCGACAATATTGCTCGAGTCGCGCATTCCGTTGATGAGCTCAAAAATGAGAGCCAATATGATAACAAGCAGCAGTTCATTTGAGATTAACGGCATGTTAAGTTCTCTTCACCACAATGTCCGCAATAATATTGGCTGCCTCGTCGCCGCGATCTGCCGCATTGGAAAGATGACGGTACACCTCGCGCAATTTCAACATCTCCACTACATGATGCACATCCTCAGGCCCGCTGAACAAGTCAGCAACTGCTTCGCGGTACACCATCTCGACACGATTTTCGAGGGCCTTCGCGCGCTGGGCATGATCCAATGCAACGTTGGGATGCTTGGGCAGGCGCAAAATTCCCTGCCAGATTTCATAGGCAGCGTCTTTGAGAAGAGTAGCGATCCGCTGCATATATGGTGTGGCATGAACATTCAGGATCACCATCTCCACGACAGTGGTATCGGCATAGTCCATCACATCATCCACCGAGCGGGAGAGTGCAAAAATATCCTCGCGATCGAAAGGTGTGACAAAGGTGCGGTTCAATTCATCGATCAGGATGCGGCGGACTTCATCCGCCTCTTTTTCTTTAAGGGACAGTTGCTCGGCAATTTCGGAATCAGACGTTTCAAGATATTTCACCAAAAGCCGCATACCCTCATGAGAAAGAGCGGCTTGCTCCTCGATCAGTTTTTGAAACTTGTCATCCTTGCGTCGAAAAATACGAAACATGCTTTCTCTCTTCCATCTCTCTCGGTTTGTTCGAAATCTACTGAATAGGCTCCAGGCTGCCTGCCACCAATCCGGGGAATTTCGCGCGGATCTTTTCGTCCACTTCAGGCGAGATCAAAGGCGCGGTATTGCTGGACATGATCTCCTTCGCCTTTTTCATCGCCTTGGCTTGGGTGTCTGTCGCGCCCTTCTTCTCCCAAATACTGCGCGCATCACGGTCTGCGATCTTGGTCATCACCGCCTCGGTCTTCATGCGGCTGATGGTGTGTTTGGCGGTGATGAACGAGCCGCCAGGTCCGATCTCCTTGATGAGATTCATCGCAAGATCATCGTCACTAAAGGAGACGCCGCGCTTGAGGCGCTTCATCATCTGCGCCACTTCATCATCAATGACTGCTTTGGCAAAATCAAATGTCTTGAGCGCATCGATCAAACCGCCAATGTTGAACATATCCATGCCGCCGAGCAATCCCGCCACACCAGACATGCCCGTTTCATACCCTGCTTGCGTGTCATTCAATTTGGCATTCGTCAAACCGACGTAGCCGCCCGCAGGTACATCATAGAAGCGAGCCATTTGTGCGTACGCCATGTGTAACATGCCGCATTCGATCGCGCCAGAGGTATACGCGCCAGAGCGCATATCTGCCACTGTACCAAGCGTGGCATAGATGGTCGGTGTGCCTTCCTTGACCATCTCCATCAACACCAGCGCGGACAAAAATTCTGCATTGCCCTGCACGATCGTCCCTGCCATAGACATGGGTGAAGTGAGCCCCGCATTCGGCACAATCGTCGGATACACGGGCAAGCCTTCCTTTGCAAAGAACATCACATTCTCAGTGGAGAGGTTGTCCATTGTCAGCGGTGAAACCACGGGGCAATAATGATGCGTGAGAAACGGATGCGCCTTATACGCCTCTTCCCCACCTGCCACCAGATACGCCATTTCCATGATGCTATGCGTATCTTTCATGTCGGTCGTGGTAACGCGGATCGGTTTAAGACAATACTTGATGGATGGATACAGGCGCGAGATTGTGAATTGATCCGCAGGCGCGTCATCTGCCAGAGTGGAAATGGAGAAGATGTCGTAACCTGGCAGTTCGTTGATGAGATGCGCGATCTGCGCAATATCACGGGACTCGGCGCGTCTTTCCACGCCTGTAACTGGATCGATGATATCGGGCGCTGAACTCGCTGTGACAATGACCGGGCTATCCTGTGGAATCGTCTTATCGAATTTCGGGTCGCGCCCGTGAAAAGTAAAAGACGATGGAACCATCTTGCGATACTTTTCAACCACAGTGCGTGGGAACTTTACGCGTTCCTCCTCCACGCTGCATCCGTGCTTTTTGAACAATTCACGCGCTGTCTCATAACGAACCTTTAGCCCAACCTCCTCTAAAATCTCAAGCGACGCATTGTGAATTTTTTCGACCTGTTCCTGGGTAAGCAAATCGGCAAATGACATGGTTCACATCCTTATAAGATAAATTATTCAACCATCGACTTTTTGATCTTTTTACGTTCGACTTTCTTTTTCGGCAATATTTTCTCAGCCAGTTTCTGACTGCTTTTCACCAAAACATTATCCGTAATCGGGTTCATCTGCGGCAAATTCAACAATTTTCGAATGGTATGGAATTGGTCACCGCGATAGACCATGCGCTCGATGCGAACTGTGCGCGCCAGCCCCTGAATTTCCTGTACAGGGAACATTTCCAAACCAGAGCGCGTGACCTTGAGCGAAGCCGCCGCGATCGCAAAACGGACGGTGTCTTCCATGTTCCAACCTTGCAAGTAACCATAAATATACCCCGAAGAGAATGTCGCGCCTGCGCCCGAGGCATCTACAGCCTTTACCCTTGGTGCATGCGCGCGGATGATCTCCTCGCCTTGTACCACCATGCATCCCTGACTCGCCATCGTGATGATCGCTGTTTGAATACCTGACTTGATGAGTTTACGCGCTGTACCCAACATGGCTTGACGTTTGCCGATCTGCGCCGCATCTGTCACTGCCTGACAGACGGTGACCATGCCCGCATATTTTTTCAGCAGGTCGGGATGGGTATGTCCATGCTCGAAATTCAGGAAGACGGGTACACCGTGACGCTTCGCCTCTTCCATTGCGCGGACGATGTGATCGCCATCATACCAGTCCACGTAGAGCAGTTTCGAGTGTTGGATCAAGGACAGGTCAGCAGTATCAAGCGTCCCGAGGATTTGAGGCGTGCGCTGCCAGAAATAGGTGCGCGCACCATTCTTATCCGATACGTTGACTTCCAGCGGAGTCTTATATTCATCCGTAAAGCGCACCTTGCCTTGCACGCCAAGTTTCTGCAGCGTATCCGCCACATGATGACCCAACAGGTCATCCCCCACCGAGGTGCCGATCATTGCGGATGGCACACCCCATTGACGCAGGTTGCAGGCAATGATGGCCGCGTCGTCGTACACATAGTCACTGACTTCATGCACGATGGCACCAGTGTTCAGTTTCGGCAGTTTATCCAGCGACATAATGTACACTGGTGTTAGCATGCCGAAGCCGATATATGCGGGGTTGGGGGTTCGTTTTGCCATAATTAGACGATGGACGATTGACCATTAACCACGGACAAACATCGTCCATCGTCAACGGTCAACGGTCTAGGATTTTAGTTTCTCGCTTTTCGGGTCATAAAGCACATTCGCAGTCACTTCGGCTTCGAGGTTACCTTCGATGAGTTCGATGGTGAAGCGTTCGCCTCTTTTCGCCAATTCGATGGGAAGATAAGCGTAAAGAATATTTTTCTTGACGGTGAAACCATAACCGCCGCTTCGCACGCGGGTGACGAGGGTTTCACCATGATACACCGCTTCGCCGCCGTAGATTTGCTTGAAATCTTCTGTGTTTGTTAATACCAGCGTGCAGAGTTTGCGCGTGACGCCTTCCGCTTTTTGCTTGACTAATGCTTCACGCCCGATGAAATCGCCTTTGTCCAAATCCACGCAGAAACCGAGCCCCGCCTCGTACGGCGTGGTCGTTGGGGTGATATCGACGGTGAAA
>VGOX01000066.1 GCA_016875755.1 Chloroflexota bacterium | reverse complement strand
GTAAAGGTTAGAAACTGTCTCGGCTTTGTTTTTAATTCTTCATAGGTCAGCATTCACTCATCATAACGCTGTTCTGTTATTTCGGATAATGTCTAATGGTTATAGAGGGCGTTCTGACCGAAACTCAGAAAACCTTTACCTGATGTTCTAGACGTAAAAACCGCTCCCATGCGGAGCGGTTTTTACGTCTAGAACTGTCCTTCAAGATATTGTTTTGTACGTTCGTGCTGGGGGTGGTTGAATATGTCCTTTGCAGAGCCTGCTTCGATGACCTCGCCGAGATACATGAAGATGACGTGGTCTGCCAGGCGTTTTGCCTGCCGCAAGGTGTGGGTGACGATGACAATGGTGTACTGGTTCGAGAGTTCGTGCAGGCGCTGTTCAATATTCTGTGAAGAGATCGGGTCAAGCGCTGAAGTGGGTTCATCGCCGAGGATAATTTCGGGCTCGACCGCCAGCCCCCGGGCGAGGCAGAGACGCTGTTGTTGTCCGATGGAGAGGCTGGTGGCGGGGTCGTGCAAACGCTTGTGAACTTCATCCCACAAGCCGGTGATTTCGAGGTAATGGCGTACTGCCGCTTTGTATTCTTTTCGTTCGTTCTTCATCTTGTGAATGCGCATGCCATAGGCGATGTTATCGTAAATGGACATGGGTAATGGTGAAGGACGCTGTGCCAGCAAGCCGACCACCTTTCGCACTTCGGTTACATCCACATCTTTGTCGTAAATGTTTTGACCATCCACAAGCACTTCGCCGCTGAGACGGGCATTTTCGGTGAGTTCAAAAAAGCGGTTGAAGGTTTTCAATAAAGTGGTCTTGCCGCAGCCCGAAGGACCCATGATGGCGGTGATCTTGTTTCTCGGGATTTCGATATTGACATCCTTCAGGGCTTGCTGGCTGCCGTAGAAGGCGTTAAGGTTCTTTGCTTGAATATGTGCGTTCATATTTATTGCTCCGTTACTTTACCGTGTACTTGTTGAGGCGTGATGCCAGCAGGCGCGACCCGAGGCTGACGATTAAGACGATAATGGTGAGGATGAGTGCGGCGGCGTATCCGCGTTCGCGCACTTCGGGGTAGGGCGAGCCAAGTTGGAAGAAGACCGCCAGTGGCAGGGATGCGGTGGGGTTCATCAGCGAGGTGGGGATGCGGTCGGTGTAGCCTGCGGTGAATAATACAGATGCCGCATCGCCAATGCCACGCCCAAAGGCAAGCAGAATGCCTGTGATGATGCCGGGCAGCATCTGACGGGTGACAACCTGAATCGCTACTTCAAATTTGGTGGAGCCAAGCGCGAGTGCGGCATGTTCGAGGTCAACAGGCATACGGCGGATGACTTCGTCCATGGCGCGGGTCATGATGGGGAGTGTGACCAATGCCAGCGCGATGATGCCTGCTAGCAGGGAGGCGCGCATACCGAGCATGATCATCAGCGCGAAACCGAATGCACCGTACACAATTGACGGAATACCCCACAACACATCGAGCGCGAGGCGGACGTAGTCGCCCCATTTGGAGTCGCCGAGATAGGCTTTGAGGTAAAGCGCAATGGGCAGGCTCAAGAGGATGGCAAGCAACGTGCCGCCCGAAGCAAGATACGCTGAGCCGATGATGGCGTTCAGGATGCCGCCTTCCTTGCCCATGTAATATCCACCTTTGGGGATTTGTGTGACCATCGACCAGGAGAGGGAGGGCAGCCCGCGGGTGATGATGGTCCACAGGATCAAGCCGAGTGCGCCTGCCACGATGACAAGCGCAATACGCATGATGGTTTTCATGAGGAACTCGACAAGATGCCGTCGTTCGAAGTGTTTTTTCTTTATGCTCATTTGCGCCTCAAGAATCGCTGTAAGACCAGCGTGGAGAGGATGTTGAAGATTAGAATGACTACCAGTAATACCAGCGCTGCGCCGAGCAGTGCCGCGTCATACAGCGGAATGGACATCATTTCGCCGTAGTTGTTCGCGATCAATGCCGGGAGCGGATAGGCGGTATCAAAAACGGAGGTGGGAGTTTTGGGAACATTACCGACGACCATCAATACGGCGATGGTTTCGCCAAGTGCGCGGGATGCGCCCAGTACAATGGCGGCGATGATGCCTGGTGTCACCTGCGGAAGCACCACTGTGCGGATGGTCTGCCATTGGGTGGTGCCGAGTCCAAGGGAGGCATACCTCAGGTCATTAGGGACGGTGGCGAAGACTTCGAAGATCACTGAGATGATGAGCGGCGAGATCATGACCGCAAGGACGATTCCGCCCGCGAGGATTCCGAACCCGGTCGGTTGGGTGACTGAAAAGATCGGGATCGTCGAACCAAGCCACCGTTCGGAGAGAGGCGCGAGCACGTCATCCACAAAGGGGACGATGGCGAGCAATCCCCACACACCATAGACGACGGGCGGGATGGCGGCGAGCAGATCCAGAATGGGTTTGGCAATGGCACGGGTACGGGCGTGGGCATATTCCGCAAGGTAGATGGAAGCCAGCAGGCATGGCGGAACTGCCAGAAAAACGCCGACCGCCGTGACCCACAACGTGCCGAGGATGAACGGACGGAATCCGAATTGCCCATTATTGGGTCGCCATACTTCGCCGAATAATAGGTCGGTGAGGCTGTACGCGCTCAGGATTGGCATGGCGCGGACAAACAAGGCGATTGTGATGATGAGGATCAGCAGAATCGGGAGCAGCGTGATAACAAAAAAGGCGCGGCGCGCTGTGCGGTCTGTCCGTGTGCGGGACGGGGTTGAAGGGCGGCTAAGCCGCCCTTCAACCTTTACTTGGGTGAGTTCGATTTCGTTCATTTTAGTTTTGCGAGAGACTCGGCTTGTTGCTCCGGTGTGAGCGGAACAAAGCCTGCCTCTTCCAAATATTGCTGGCCATCGGTCAGTATCCATGTTATGAATGCGAGTTCGAGACCTTCGGGCTTGTCGAGTGTGGCGAGATTCTCAAAACGGGCGGGAGGTGAAGGATACGTGCCGTTCGCCACTGCGCCAAATGCATCTTCCTTCACAGTATAGATTTCGTCGGGGTTGGCTTGACCATCTTCGTTGATGTCAATTGGCGGGATGACGATGCCGGGCACAAGTCCGCCGCCGCTCAGGTCGAAGATGCTGTTGAGGTTGCCATACCCAATGCCCAACGGGTCTTTGATGATCGTATCCACCATCGAAGGTTCGCCATTGACACCAATGCCCAGCAGGTCTTCCTGCGCCGCGCCGCCGCCAAATTTTGCCCATTGTTCCGCCGCGCCGGAAGCATCGGAACGAGTGAAGATGTTGATCGGGGTGGTGTCAGATGGGTCGCCGATGACCTGTCCCCAAGTAGTGATTTCACCCGTGATGTAAATGCCCGCAAAGACTTCCTGCGAGATACCCTTTGCCAGCACCTGTTCCGCATACGGGTTTTCGGAACTGATGATGGGGAAGACCGCATCTTTTGTTACAGACACCCAGAAAATGCCCTGTGATTCTTCTTCAGGCTTAATGGCGCGCGAGATCATGCCGATGTCCACTGCGCCAGCAATTGTGTCAGTCATGCCTTTGCCTGCGCCGCCGCCCTGCACGTCGAACTGAACATCAGGATGAATCTTGCTGAATTCATCGGCCCAGACGGTCATCATGGGGTAGAGGGCGAACGCCCCGGAGACGGAGATGGTTCCGCTGAGTTTTTCTTCTGCGGGTGCAGACGCATCAGACGCAGGGGCGGCTGGTTCAGCGGGGGTTGCATTTCCGCACGCGGAGAGCGCCACTGCCAAAACCAGAAAAACAGAAAGCCATATTAAAGTTTGTTTTCGCATATTGTTTCTCCAATTACGTTGATTTATTTTACAAATCCTATTGATTTAGTAGGATATAAAGAGAAATAAAAAATGCACTCTCGCTGACCTAGGTTTCAGAAAGATACACGACTTCCTAAAATCCTAGTAATCCAATAGGCTTTGTTTATCGAAATCATAATTCAGTGACTGAATTTTGTCAAGGAAATTTCTTAAGAAAAAATGCCTGCTTGACACTACATTTATATAAACTATACTAGTATTACAACGCAAGGTTGGTAACGAAAATTAGTCTATTAAAAGAAGGCATGGTATCTTTCTCCAATCACCGCCAAGTGAAAAGGAGAGGAAGACCACCATGCCGAAAGAAATTGTAACCGAAAGCAATCGACAGTATCTGAAGGAACAAGCCCAAGCGCAGAATAGTAAAGCGGAGAAGGGCCGCCCGGATGGAATGGAAACGAGCGTGGCACCTGAATGTAACCTGAGCCAGAAAGATGTCAAACTGATTTTGAACAAATTGAAGAAATATATGAAACTGTTCAAAGGAGCCTTTCAGCGCATGGAGCAGAGCCAGAAAAGCCTGATTTACATGAATGGCTTGCTGGGGAATGTAGCCCGCAAGAATGTGGAACAGATGGCGCTTGGATTGAGAGAGAAAGTGCGTAGCCTGCAATATTTTGTAGGGCAGAGCCAGTGGCAGACGGAACCCGTGATCGTGATTCACCAAGGGCTAATTGGCGAGACATTGGGGGAAGAAGATGGCGTCCTGTTGATTGACGAATCGAGTTCAGTCAAACAAGGGATGAAATCTGTAGGCGTGGCGGCTCAATATTGTGGCTCGGTGGGAAAAACGGCGAACGGGCAAGTGGGTGTCTATTTGGGATATGCCAGTCGCAAAGGCTACAGCCTGATCGAAGGACGATTGTTCATGCCCGAAAAGTGGTTTGAAGAAGGACAGGCTGAACAACGAGAAGAGTGTGGAGTGCCGGAAGATCTGGTTTTCAAAACGAAGCCAGAAATCGGGCTGGAATTGTTGGAAAATGCGATGAATCGAGGCAAATTGCCCTTTTTCTGGGTAGCGGCAGACGCCTTGTATGGAGACAGCCCTGCGTTTCGAGACGGTGTGGCAGGTACAGGAAAGTACTATTTCACCGCCATCAAGGAGAACAGCCTGATCTGGTGTACTCCGCCTAAGGTTCATATTCCGAAATGGAGTGGTCGTGGACGTCGCCCTACACGTTTGCAATTGAGTGATAAAAGAAAGCATCCCATTCCGATCAAGGATTTGGTGAAGAAAATTCAAAAGCAAGATTGGGTTCGAGCGGTTATCAAAGAAGGCAGCAAAGGTCCGATCGTTTGTGATTTCGCATTTCTGCGTGTGACGGAATCGCGCAGCGGCTTGCCTGCCAGTCAACTCTGGTTGATCATTCGCCGCAATCTGGACGATCCTTCAGAGATCAAATACTTTTTCAGTAATGCGCCTGTCAGCATCCCGCTGGCTGAGTTGGTTCGGATTTGTGGAATGAGATGGCCCATCGAAACCATCTTTGAAGAAGCCAAAGGCGAAGTGGGCATGGATCATTACGAGATGCGAAGTTGGATCGGATGGCATCATCATATGCTCTTGGTTTCTCTGGCTCATCATTTCCTCGTTCGTTTGAGAATTCAATTTCAAGATCAAGCTCCTGCCCTCACCCTCTATCAAGTTCGTTTGTTGCTTTGCAGCGTTTTGCCTTCATTTGTTTTTGACATTCAATCCACTTTGGAGCGTGTACAATATTATCAACAACGTAACTTCGCAGCCTATCTTTCACACCGCAAGAAAAAACTTGCTCATTTGGCAACTTTCTCTTCTAACCTTGCATTGTAATATTAATCTAGGTTTGGTATAAGTGGGGCATCACGTTTTGTGGAGTATGAATGAATAAGCGAATGACCTTTGTTGGGCTGGCAGCTTTTGCTGCGGTGGCGCTAGCCGTATTATTGACCGTACTTTTTTCAACGCCCGCGAATTTTCGCGGCACCTTGTACGGTGAGCCGTTTCCACCTGCGCCAGAAATTTCGTTGACGGATGCCAGCGGGAATCCATTTCGTTTGAGCGGCAATCACGGAAAAATAACCCTGCTCTTTTTTGGTTATACCTTTTGCCCCGATGTCTGCCCGACCACGCTAGCGGAAATGAAATTAGCTGTAGATCGCCTGAATAAAACGGACGCGGCCCAGGTTCAGGTGGTGTTCATTTCCGTTGACCCTGACCGCGATACCACCGAAGGGATGCAAAAATATGTTGAACGTTTCAACCCATATTTCATTGGGCTGAGCGGCTCTCCTGCGGAGCTTGAACCCATCTGGAGCGGCTACGGTGTGTACCGCGAGATCGTGGACGGCACCTCCGCAACGAACTACATTATCAATCACACAGCCCGTGTTACCCTGATCGACCAGAATGGCAATATGCGCCTGACCTATGGTTTTCAAACGCCGCCCGAAGACATCGCGCACGATATCGAACTTCTCTTGAGTCAGTAACCCATGCAAAATACAATGAAGAAACGAATTGCAATTTCAGTCGCCATCGGCCTGTTGATCGGGTTGGTGTTAAGTGAAGGTACTTTTATTTTTCTTGGCAGAACAGCACGCCCTCCGCAAACCATCATGATTACGGTTCCTGCTGGCACATCTGATCTTGTGGCACGCGGCGAGCAGCCGCCAACTCTGCCCCAAGGCATGACCTTTGTGGTGGGGGATGTGCTCGTCATCGATAACGAAGACAGCGTGGATCATCAACTTGGCCCGTTGTGGATTCCTGCGGGCACTTCAGGGCAGCTGGTGCTCGGTCAGCCTGAAAGCCTAGCCTACGAATGTTCCTTTCAAGCCGATAATTATATTGGCATGGATGTGTACGAATCACTTACCCTCGGCACGCGGCTTTATGGCATTCTGTTCGCTGGCCTTCCCATGGGCATTCTGATCGCCTTGTACGCCGCCATCCTCCCTGCGAAGAATAAAAAACATGCTCCTGAAAATGTTTAGCCGTAAATGGCTGTTCACCACCCTTTTGGTTTTTCTTGGTACTGCATTTTGCATTCGGCTTGGCATCTGGCAGTTGGATCGCCTCGAAAACCGCCGTGCATTTAACACGCAAGTCGAAACCATGCGCGCTGCAGAAATGTTGAATTTGAACGATGGAGCTCCCGCTGATGTTACCGCAATGGAATGGCGTGCCGTCACCTTCACTGGTGAATACGACTTTGCGAATCAAGTCGCCATACGGAATCGCTATTACGGCAGTGAATATGGCTATCATTTGATCACTCCGCTTCTTTCCAATGGGACGGCTGTTCTGGTGGATCGCGGCTGGGTCCCCGCTGACGCCGATTGGCGCACCTTCGACGAGCCAGGTCCAGTCACTGTGACAGGGCAGATACGGCTTGGGCAGGGCAAACCAGCCATCGGCGGAATCGCAGATGCGCTGCCTGAAGATGGCGGCAAACTCGACGTGTGGAATAATCTCGATGTAGAGAGAATGTCTGCACAGTTTTCTTATCCAATTCTTGACGTTTATATCCAGCCGAATGCGGATGTGGAAGACGTAACTCCGCCGATCCCATACCAGCCTGAAATCGAGTTGACCGAAGGCTCGCATTTCGGGTATGCTTTGCAGTGGTTTACGTTTGCCACGATCCTTTTTGTAGGTTATCCATTCTATTTGCGAAGGCAGGTTGATTGACGATGAAGTATTCCTTGCGCAGTTCATTTGCAAGATTGACGCTCTTTTTGTTGTTGGCTTTGTCGTTGTTGACGATCGTAGGCCGCATGGTGAAAGTATCAAATGCGGCATTTTTCTGTAACGGCTGGCCCCTGTGTTTTCCCTCAGAACCGCTGGGGTATTTGACGCTGGCGCATTTTGCATTTGTAGGGGTGGCGTTCGTGTTTATGGCGTTGGTGTGGCGCAAGGCGTGGCGGGAGCAGAAACATCATCCCGTTATTCTTCCATTAACTACGGTCACGGGTGTTTTATTTGTGGGGCAGGCGTTCGTGGGAGCCATTCTCACCACTGATTCTCCCAGGCACTTGGGAGTTTTGCATACATTGACTGCGCTTTCGTTATGGATCAGCCTCGTGGTTTTGGTGTTAGTTTCTGGAACGTTAGAGAAAGATGGCGAGCTTGCGCCCCGCGCTGATTTTCGTCAGCGCGCGAAGGATTTTTTCATCCTTTCCAAGCCGTTGATTGTGGCATTGTTATTGGTAACGACCTATAGCGGACTGGTGGCGGGAAGCAAAGCCTGGCCCTCCGCTTCGCTGACGTTTTGGACGCTGCTCGGCGGAACGCTGGCTGCGGCTGGCTCAAGCGCATTGAACCAGTACATTGACCGCGAACTGGATAAGAAAATGCAGCGCACTGCCAAACGTCCGCTGGCAGATGGTCGCCTGACTTCGGCGGAAGGTCTGTCGTATGGGTTGGCGTTATGTCTGATCAGTTATTATGTGATGGCAGGCTATGTAAACCTGCTGGCAGCATTGCTTTCGCTGGCAGGAATTTTTTATTATGTGTTCTTTTACAGTGTTTGGTTGAAGAAAGCGACTGTGCAGAACATCGTCATTGGTGGCGGCGCGGGTGCGATTCCGCCGATGGTGGGGTGGGCGGCTGCGACGGGAGAACTTGGTCTCGCTGCGTGGATCCTGTTTGCCATCGTCTTCATGTGGACCCCTCCGCATTTTTGGGCGCTGGCGATCGTCCGCATGAAGGATTATGAAAATGCGGGTGTGCCGATGCTGCCTGTCATCGAAGGTGAAGAAAAGACCCGCAAACAGATCCTGATCTATACGATTGAGTTGATCATTGTGACAATGCTTCTGCCGATCTTTGATCTGGCAGGTAGTGTGTATCTGGTCTCTGCATTGATTTTGGGTGGCTTTTTGCTCTATGCCGCGTGGCGTGTGTTCAAGGTGGGCGGCAATAAAGTGGCATGGACAATGTATCGCTGGTCCAGCATGTATTTGGCGTTCATCTTTCTGGCGTTGATGATCGATGCGGTGGTGTAAAACCTGCCCGTAAAGACTGATTTGGAATCAAAAAGCGTCACCAATTTGGTGACGCTTTTTGGATGTGCGCCCAGCATGGGCGTTGGCTAGAGGGTGAAAGACCCTTATGGAGGTTGATTGCACCAACCATTAGTGGAAGGCAAGGGCGTTGTC
>VGOX01000065.1 GCA_016875755.1 Chloroflexota bacterium | reverse complement strand
TTTTGAGTATCGCCAGATTGCCGTGCGTGATGCCAAAGGCGCGCACGACCGTTATATACTTCTGCCCGCCAGCCTGATGGAGCCATTAAAAGATCATTTGACTCAAGTAAGAAGGACTCACGCAGAGGATCTGTCCAAAGGATATGGTGCCGTTTATCTACCATTTGAACTGGCTGAGAAATACCCCAACGCCAATCGGGAATGGATCTGGCAGTATGTTTTTCCCTCTCATTCGTTATCACCGGATGAACAGGATGGCATTATTCGTCGTTTTCATGTGAGTGAAACCGGGCTGCAAAAAGCCGTCAAGGCGGCGGTGCAGAAAGCGGGTATTCCTAAAAAAGTTGGCTGTCATACCTTCCGGCACTGCTTTGCTACCCACCTACTTGAAGCGGGCTATGATATCCGCACTGTTCAAGAACTTCTCGGTCACAAGGATGTCAAAACCACCATGATCTACACACACGTGCTTAACCGCGGCCCAAACGCCGTGCGCAGTCCGTTAGATGAATAAGTTCCTGGCATGAATCAAAAGCACCCTCCATTTTCGGAGAGCGCTTCACGATCCATCATAATTTAAATTTACCGCGGACCAGCAAGCACAGGCCTGAACTTATACCCATATACATGATATATGCCACGTTGGATGGATCGCTTTGACTTTGTGATAAGCGAATTGAGAAGATTGAGCAAACTCTTTCAGTACGGTTGCTACACCAAATTATCAACTTGAGACAGTCAAATTAAAACAAATTCGGTTGAGTTGGTTGCGATGGCAGTGTATCCGTTTTTTCTTTCAACCACTCAGGCAGTTTCACAGGTTTATCCTTGAATGGATGCGGAAACGCCAGCGCGCCTTTTTGCAATAACAATTTATTTCCCTCTGGCATTTGTTCATGCTCTAACACAAAAACGGGAACCCAATTATTCTTCAATGTCTCGGTTGCGCCTGCCCATGTGCCGCCTGTCTCTGCATCAGACGCGACCACGATGGCGTAATCGGCAAGGCAATAGATCAGACGATTGCGACCCATTGCCGCGCCGACAGAAAACCCCGCATTGGGACTATACGGCGTGACCAGACATAAGTCTCCACGACTCAACGCTTCTTTCTGGACCTTGACCTGCTTCTCCAAACTATCCGCCAGCACGCCGACAGCGGTTCCCCGCGCCTCCAGCGCCGACTCCATGCTGATGGTGTCCACGCCTCTCGCGCCACCCGAATACAACACCTGTCCCGAAAGTCCGCACGCGTTGCC
Organism: Chloroflexota bacterium; assembly: GCA_016875755.1. GTDB lineage: Bacteria > Chloroflexota > Anaerolineae > Anaerolineales > Villigracilaceae > Villigracilis. Next base: position 7,809 of record VGOX01000065.1, on the reverse strand, counting down.
GATAAATCTTGCGCAATCCTGTCCTGCCTCATCCAAATGACGCGAACCGACAACGGCGATACCAGGCTGACCGAGCAATGCTTTCTCTCCCGCGTAAAACAAAACAGCGGGCGCAGAATCTTTTAATCGCGTGCGATAGCGTTCAGGGTAGTCTTTATCCGCGCGGGTGAGGGGGAAGATGCCGAGGGAATCCAGCCGTTGCGTTTGAAGATGGACATGACCTTGGGAAGAATCAACGCGCCGAATCGGTATATCCAATGTTGGGCAAGCGCAAGCGATGCCAGATTTGCAGTGGCGCGAATGGGCACAGGGATGGTGGGCAGTGCAAATGCGTCGCCTTCGGCAACGCGGCGGCGGAGATGACGCAGAATGGTTGGGATGGGAATTTTGACGGGACAGACATCAGCGCACGCCCCGCATAATGTGGATGCATACGGCAGTTCACGCGCGCTGTGCATGCCGTTCATTTGCGGTGTGAGGATGGCGCCGATGGGACCTGAAATAAATGAGCCATATGCAATTGGAAAAAGCGGGCTAATACCTGACGTGTGGGACTGCCCGTAGGGTGTGCGGCATTTTCAGGCATTTTTCTGGCTTCAAGTTTATACGGCTCTCAGAGCGAATCCACGCCCGCCCACATGCAGGTATCCTCTACGAAGGAAATGGCGCAAGCTGTTGGCTGGCTGGCAAATATAATAATTTTTTGCGATAGATTAATAATGGTGTAATCTGCATCTATCGAGTCTGATATCAACAAAAAAGCGGCAGAGAATTCTCTCCGCCGCCTACGTTGCCGCCTAGGCTCGTTTTCAAAAAATAAGGTGAATAATGGATAAACCAAAACCGCTGTATAACACCCTGAGGGAGCAGTTTTCAGAGACCAAAAGGGCTCAAATGAGCCTTGTAGAGATGCTTTGGGGCAAAAACTGCCTCTCGGCATGACATAATTCTCTTATCAATTAGTGACGTTAAATATATACCCGTATACCAGTGATATACCCTTCGGACAGAGCACTTTGTGGTTGTGGGGCGAAAGACTGGTAAAAAAGATATTCAGCATCGACAGGCAATTAACTGCCGCCAAGGAAGTCGTAACTGATCTTCTTCTGCACTGCGGCGGTTTGAGCGAAAGCTTGTTTGAGTAATTCTTGTTGTATGTAACCCAGTTTACCGGGGTGAATCAGGTTGGTGGGGGCTTGCCCGCTTTGAATGGAGGCGATCTGATTTTGCAAGCGCAATTGCATCAGGAAATCGTAGGCAGCAATGATTTCATCGCGACTGGCAGGCAGGATAACGCCGCGTTCAGTCAGCGCTTCTATCCTTTCGAGGGTATGGGTCTGGTTGACCTGATGGCGCAGTGCATACAATCGCGCAAAACCGACCATTGGCATCATGGCATCTTTCAGGTTGATTTCCCCGGCCCGGCGCGTGCCCGACAGGGTATCAGTAGCGCCACCTCCCAGATAAATATTACCCAACAATCGGAAAGGAGGTTTGAAAGCCAGCGCGTTTTGTGCCAGGTGATGGAAACAGGCAGGTTCTTCGGTCAGGGCGTCTTGGATGGCGCGACGCAGTTCATGAGTTAGATCGGCTTCTCCATAGACCGTGCGGAGATCGAAAAAGATACTCAGGTCTATGATTTCTTGCGGCTCCGATTTGCGAATCCAATCGTTGAAACCGGAAATCCAGTCAGGCAGGGAGCGGCACCAGCGCGGCTGGCTGGCCATGACTCCGCCCCGGCAGAGCGGGTAACCTGCATGAGCCAGTCCTTCGCAGACGCGTTCCCCCAGAACGCGGAAATAGGATTCAGCGTTAGTATCCGTTGTTGGTGCAAAGATAATTCCGTTGTCCTGGTCAGTGACCAGGGTTTGTTCTTGCCTGCCCTGACTGCCCATCGCAATGAAGGCAAATGGCGCGGGCGGCTTGCCCAACGCTTCGATGCTCAATTGCACCAGCCGCTCTGTCGTCGTAGCACAAATGGAAGCCAGCATGTTGGTGACATGGCGCGGGCGGGCTGAGCTATCGAGCAGGGTCTTGACGAGCGGTGAGGTGCGTGCGGCATTTTGGGCAACTTCTTCAGTGTTGACAGCCCGGGAAATTTCACGCGCAAGGACAATGGCGCCATATCGCTGGAACTGGATCAACGATTTATTGTCTACAACGCTGACAATTTTTCCATCTCGGTCTTCCACGGCGAGGTGACGAACACCTTTTTCTTCCATGCGCACAAGCGCCTCGTATATGAGCGCATTCTCGGGAATTTTACTGAGTGGAGAACTCATAATGGTATGGATCGGTGCATCAGCTGGGACATTCTCAGCCAGAACACGGGTGCGTAGGTCATGATCTGTGACAATGCCTAGAGTCGTGTCACCGCTGCTGACCAAAGCCGCTGTGACGTTTCGTTCGCTCATCTGGCGGGCGAGCGCAGACGCCGGGGTGTGCATATCACAAACCAATACATCGCGCCCCAATCGGGCAAGTGGCTCGTGCAGAAAGAGCAACGATGCCTGCATTTTTTCTATCAGCGCTTCACGGGCGGCTTCGTGACGGCGCTGGGTGGTGACATCTTGCAACACACCACTGATGATGGGCTGGTCACCTTCGCGGATGATGTGCGCAGTTAAGGATAGAAAGCGCGTGGCGGCATCGGTGGTTTCAAGGTGCACAAGGTGGGTTACCTGTTCAGTGGCGGCGAGTTGCTGCAGTAGGTTTTCGTATTCGGTTGTATCTGAAAACAAGTCGGCCAGAGCGGGCTGACCTTCGAGCGGGAAGAAAGCTCTCGCCGCGGAATTAAACTCCAGCAAAGTGCCGCGTCGGACCGCTTTGGCGCGGAAGATGCCGATCGGGGCGGTCTGTGCAAGGATATCTTCGCTGCGAACAGCAGCTTGGCGCGCTACATCGCGGCAGAGCAGGATCAGTCCGTTTTGACCGGCAAAAAGAATCGGGGAAAGCGCCAGAACACATTCGAGGGTGGAACCGTTTTGGGTGCGGAGCATTCCTTCGAATGCATCTCCGTCTTCGCCGTACGTTATCATCCGTTCCCACAGTACCAGGTTTTCGGCACGCGGAAAGAGATCATGCAAATCCAGAAATTCCAACTGGCGGGTTGAATAGCCCGATGTCTCAAGGAAAGTGGGATTGGCGTAGCGACAGTGTCCTCCCAAGATTAGCAGAGTACCTTCTGTGGTGGCTTCCACCAGCGAATGGTAACGCTCGGTCGAGTCGCGTAGGGTTTCTAAAACTTCCTGACGCTCTCGCTCGATGCGTAGACTTTGCTGGAGCACAAAAACCAAAAGGAGTATCACAGCTCCCGATATTGTCAGTGATGCGTTGATCAGGCTGCGTTCGAGGCGTGCAATTTCAGCCAGAACGTCATCAGTGTAGAGCCCGGTGCCGATCGCCCAGCCCCAGGGTTCGAAACCTCTGATGTAGGATTCTTTTGGCGCGAGTCGTTCAGGGTCATCCTTCCACTGCCAGACGTAATCAACATAGCCTTCGCCCTCACGTTGCACCAGGTTGGCAAATTCAACAAAAATCGGCACGCCGCGCGGGTCAGTGAAGGTGGATAGGTCTTGCCCGTTCAGGTCGGGGCGATAGGGGTGCATGACCATGTGAGGTTGCAAGTCCTGGATCCAAAAGTAATCTTTGCCTTCGGGCCCATAACGTAAAGACTCAATTCGCGCCGCAGCCAGACGTTGCGCTTCTTCGCGGGTGAGCAGACCGTTTTGTTCATCGCGTTGATAGGATGCCAGAATGCTCCACGCCGAGTTCGTTAGTTCCTGGATCAGTTCACGTTTTCGGTCAAGCAGGGTTTGTTCGAAAGATGGCAGGATGATGCCCCAGATAGCGGACAAGAACAGCCCGATGGCGATCAGGGTTGGCAGGAAAATACGTAAGACATAGGAGCGGCGCCTAAAATGGTGGGGTTTTCCAATTGGAATGCGCGGAGGCTGGTTGCTTGAAACGGGTTTGCCGTCATCGGAAGGCGCGCTCTGGAAAACAGAGCTGGCGAACAGGGCTTGTCGAAATGAAGTCCAATCTTCCTGGGGCATCTCGATACCGATCGAACTGCCCACTGCGTGGTGGTCGGTGCCAGCGGATACTAGTAAGTTTTGCTTGTGTGCAAGTTTGACCAGTCCGGCGCGTTGTTTGGCGGAAAAGGATGGATAATACGCTTCCAATCCATCCAACCCAAAAGCCTTAAGCCGAATGACAAGGGCTTCCAAGCTTTGGAGGTCGGGTTCGAAGACCAGTGGATGTGCCCAAAATATTTTTCCACCGGCTCGGCGGAGCAAAGCAATCGCATCGGCGGTTTCAAGACGCCCGGTCGGAGCGGCGCTAACGGGTGGTTCATCTTCGGCGTTACGAGGATGATTTGCGCCCATTTTGCGCATGGAATCAGCGATGCTATGCACTTCCAGATTGCGTGCCTGACGCAGGGAAAGCAGTGTTGCCAGTAGATCAGGATGTTGGGGGTCAAAGCCATAAGACAGCAGGTGTAGTTCACGGCCGTCAAGATAGGTGGTCAATTCCAACCCGGGTACGCAGACCAGACTCCGTTTTTTCAATGCATCGGCAAAGCGCGGCCAACTTTCGAGGGTATCGTGATCGGTCAATGCGGCATAGCGCACCCCGGCGGTGACCAGCCCCGCGGCAATGGACTCAGGGGGCTGTTCGCCGTCGCTGAAGTCGGAATGCAGATGAAAATCTACGAAGGGCATACTGTTAGCGTATCCCAAAACAAATCAAGCTTAAGATAGAGACGCAAAGGCGGGTTCTGGTTGAACAGGGCGCCTTTGCGTTTTAGGTATTTCAGTTATTAGTGAATAAGTTTTACGCTTCTCTTTTCTGGGTTAGTAGAGAAACCACTACCAGCGTGATGAAGCTAAGGGGTATGGAGACCAAGCCTGGGTTACTGAAAGGAACCGGCGCATCGAGCGGATTGAGTCCATAGAGGCTGTAGAGTTCGGGCGAGAATGCGATCAGCCCGAGTGAAGCCACGATCCCAACGATGATGGAGGAGGCAATACCGCGAGCGGTAGTCTTCTTCCAAAACAGGAGCATGACGATGGCAGGCAGATTGGCGGAGGCTGCCACCGCAAATGCCAACCCTACCAGGAAGGAGACATTCATTCCTTTGAACAAAATTCCCAGGATGATGGCGATGCCACCGATCACAAACGCCGAGATTTTACCTGCCGTCACTTTTTGGCGATCGTCCATTTTGATTTGCAAGTAGCGGTCAAGCAGGTCATGTGCCACTGCGCCTGAGGCAGCCACGATCAGCCCACTGACGGTGCCGAGCACGGTCGCAAAGGCGATGGCAGAGATGATCGCGAAAAGCAGTTCGCCAAAGGAGCGTGCCAGCAGGGGGGCTGCCATGTTGCTATCGGCGGGGTTCATGGTGCCGTTGACCATTGCGCCTAGCCCCATGAACAGGGTCAGGATGTAGAAAAAGCCAATGGCGGCAATTGCCACGATGGTCGATTTACGAGCACTGGCTGGGCTGGGAACTGTATAGTAGCGAATCAGGATGTGTGGCAGGGCAGCGGTGCCGAGGAAGAGTGCCAACATCAGTGAGAGGAAGTCCAGCCGTTCGAGTAGCGTGCCTTCAACTTTGAATTTTAATCCGGGTCGCATAATGCGATCACCACGCACATCGTTGGGGTAATAAACTGTCACTTTATCGCCTGCGGCGTCGGTAAAGCTGACGTTCTTCCATGTGCGGACAATCGTGTCTTTGTCGGTGATCGAAGCCAGAAACTCGATAATCGAGAGACTGCCAGTTTCGACAAGCTTTTCACCGCGAATTTGTTCAAGGTTGCCTACCTGGCGTAGTTTGTTGGTTTCTGATTCCGGTGCGCCGTTGATCCACTTGCCTTTTGGTTTCGCGACAACCGATTGAGATTCTTTGAGCTTGAGTGTCCCATCAGTTTCGACAGCGTACCACCAGTTTTCCTGCCCCTGATAATTGACGCGCACAAAGAGCTGCCCGCCTTTGACTTCTACTTGCTCAAGGATTTCGAGCTCCTCGGCTTGGATGTTCCCATCAACAGTAGTTGCTTGAACTTGGGTGTAGTGATAGAAAGGTACCTTCCCACCCTGATCGGGCTGGGTGGAAAATCCGCGCCCCAACACAACCCACACCAGCACAGTTGAAAAGACAATTAACAGTGCGCCTTTCAGGAATTGGACGTATGTAGTAGATGCCATACCCGCCGTGGCAACGATGGTGATCACAATGATGCCGACCATGACTACGCCCCATGCATGTGGGATGCCTAGTAACGGTTCGACCAACACACCCGCACCAACCATCTGCGGTATGAGATAGCAAACCGAGACGATCAGGGTGCTGACGGCCGCTGCCAATTTTATACCGCGCGAGTTGTAATTGGCATCCACTGCGTCGGTGAAAGTGTATTTCCCGAGTCTCTTGAGTGGTTCAGCTACAACGAAGAGTGCCACGATCCACCCAGCAAGGTATCCGATCGAATATAAGAAGCCGTCATAGCCGACGGTTGCTATCAGACCACAGATGCCGAGGAAGGAAGCCGCAGAAAGATAATCCCCGGCGAAGGCAATACCATTAACGCCCCAATGGATTTGCCCGCCCGCCGCATAATAGGAACTTGAGCTTTTGGCTTTGCTGCCCAGATATAACGACAGCCCGATCACAAAAACGACAAAGACGATGAAGACGACGATAGCCATGAGTTTACGCCTTTCCTTTTTTGGTTTTTGTCGTTTTCTTGCTGATTTGCTCTGGATTTTCTTCCAGTTCCGCTTCCTTCTTGCGGCACATGGCATCATAAACAAGCGACTGGATAAAGGCGACGAAAATCAAACCAATACCATAAACGGTAGCCAGATTCAGCCCTGCGAAGACAATCATGCCCATTGCAAGCGGGTTGAGCAGGTTGATGGCAACAAATCCCGCATAAAATAGGGCATAGAACAGGAACATCCAAATGCCTAGGCGACGTTTATACGGTCCGGCGGGGTCTTTTCCTGTAGATGCGGCTGGTTCATGTAACATACTAAAAGCCTCCTTGTGCAGAAAATCACAAACTGAATTAGGCGAATTATAATAGCCGAGATTGTCTCCATGCAATATGCAAATCGTCATGTAATTTGTCCTTTTTTTCAGGACACGCACAAAACAATACTGTTCTTGCAGGGTTTGGTTTTTTTAGCGAAACGAATACATGTTTCAATTTGTGTTGGAAAAAACTCCCCCACTAATCTGGCAGGCTTGTTTTTCTTATTAAGGGTTTTCAATTATCCCGCCTAGCAGCAGCCTACATCCGTACCACTTCAGAATCATAAGGGACACAATCCAGCACTTTGGGCAGGAAACAGACTAACCAAATCCTGTCAAAAGAAAAAGGATTGCATGTGGTGCATGTGTATCGGGATGTGGAAAAATATCGAGTGGGGAACCCATCCGCGTGCGACAAGCGCGTCACTAAATTTTATGACAGTGACAGCATAGGGGTTGTTGAAGACAAAGTAGTTTATTACGATTTCAAGGACATTGAGCTCGAGACAAATATAAAGCGGCGGAGAATTCTCCGCCGCCTAGGTGGCCGACTACGCTCGCTTTCTAAACTTATACCCGTATACCAGATATGTACCCCGCCGGACAGATACGATTGCGGTTGTGATGCGAAATTTTTCGTAACTACTCAGCGAAAAAAGAATAAAGGGTTGTCAAAAAGATAAAGGTCTGCGAAAATAAATTTCAATGAGCGCAATGCAAGTAGCGAGTGAAAAAGAAATTCGAGCCGCCTATCAAGAAGGGGA
>VGOX01000064.1 GCA_016875755.1 Chloroflexota bacterium | reverse complement strand
CGGCGTGGAAGATGGAGCCTCGGGCAAAGTTGGCGTAGGGGTCAAGCTCGCCGATGCGCATGCGATAGACTTGCGTGCTTTTAGCAGTGCCTGTTGTGGCAGGCAGAAGGTCTACCATGATGCGGTTTGCATCGTAGCAGTAGGGGTAGCGTTTGAGTAATTGATTGCACAGGTCGGAGGCGTCAGATTTTTGTCCGCTTTTGAAATAAGATAACGCAAGCATGACCTGCATATCGGTGCGTTGGGGATCTTCCGCCAGAACAGCGCGAATCTCACTGATGGCTTGCGGATACAACTCACCCTGCACATACACACGCGCCAATGCGCCACGCGTCATGCGGACTTTGGGCGGCTCCATCCCATCACGACGACCATACAGCCGCTGCAATTCACCCTGAATGGCGGCGTTGGAAGGCTGCGCTTCGAAGGCGCGCTCCATGTGCCAGATGGCGTCATCGAGTTTATTTTCTTCATCTCGAATAATGCTCAAGCCAACGTGCGCAACAAAATCATCGGGCACTGCCATGAGCAAACGGCTGAAAATATCCACCACATCACTGTAGCGGCGTGCTTCGAGATAGGCTTTGCCTAGAACACGATAGGTTTCAAGGTGTTTTGGGAAGGTCCTGAGGATGTGGCGGCAATGGGCAATCGCCTCATCGGTGTGACCTTGCTCGATGAGCTGTTCGATTTCGCGGTTATAAATTCTCAGAGAGACTTTTGCCATTCCGGGTGCCTATTTTTCGATTGCCATGTATATACAAACATCTGTATTTAAGTATGCCTGATTCTTTAAGAATTCGCAAGGCTATACGCTATTTTACTCGTAAAACAGCGGCAATGGCGGCACAGATTTGTCGCTGAACTGATGTGCCGAGAGAACTTCGTTACGAGCCTCTGCCAATTTTGTCTGGTCGTTGGCATGAATTTCAAACAGCGGCTCGTCTTTTTCCACACGGTCACCCACTTTTTTGTGGATGATGAAGCCGACGGCATGGTCAATGGGATCGCCCTTCTTCGCACGCCCCGCACCTAAGGCGACAGCGGCTTCGCCAACGATTCTTGCATGGACCTGGGAGATAAATCCGCTGCGGGGAGCTTTTACCACCTCGATGTATTTTGCGCGTTCAAATTTAGAAACATCATCCACATAGGCAGGGTCGCCGCCTTGCGCTTCAACGAGCATGCGCAAGGTTTTCAATGCGCTGCCGTCTGCAATGGATTTTTCCGCTAGAGCGCGGGCTTCGGTCAGATCTTTTGCACGTTGACCAAGAAACAGCACGTGCGCCGCCAAATGCAAACAATGTTCACGAAAATCGGCAGGCCCGCCGCCGTGTAGGGTTTCGATGGCTTCGACCATTTCAAGCGCATTTCCCACCGCAGCACCGAGCGGCTGATTCATATCTGAAAGCAGGGCGGACGTTTTGCGCCCTGCAAGACGACCAATATCCACCATGAGTTCGGCAAGTTCGCGCCCTTCTTCAAGGGTTTGCATGAAGGCGCCAAGCCCCACTTTGACATCCAACACAATAGCGTTCGCACCTCCAGCGATCTTCTTGCACATGATCGAAGAGGCGATCAACGGCATGGAGGGAACTGTGCCCGTCACATCGCGCAGGGCGTACATTTTGCCGTCCGCAGGGGCAAGGTCGAGCGATTGTCCTGTAAGTACGATCCCTTTTTCTTTTAACTGCTTTTTGAATTCATCAGTGGTCAGATCCACACGGTAGCCGGGGATGGATTCAAGCTTATCGAGCGTGCCACCGCTAAAGCCAAGCCCGCGGCCAGACATTTTGCCAACGGGCAACCCGCAGGCTGCCACCATCGGCATGACGGAGATGCTGGTCTTGTCCCCCACACCACCCGAGGAGTGTTTGTCCACGGCAATGTCAACAACTTTGGAGAGGTCTAACACCTGCCCGGAGCGTGCCATTGCAAGGGTAAGATCGGTGGTTTCGAAAGGCGTCATGCCATTGAGCAGCACCGCCATCGCAAAAGAGGAAGCCTGATAGTCTGGAATATCCCCATTCGTAAAACCCCGCACAAAGAATTCGATCTCCTGTGCAGTTAATTGTCCTTTATCGCGTTTTTTGATGATGATATCTACCGCGCGCATAAAAACTCCTTGTGAAATCTTGCGCGGTTATTTTATCGCATTTTGTCAGACAAAGATCGGTAAATGGTAAATGGGGAATAGTGAATGGGAAATAGGTTTATCGTTTTTCCAATTGTTGTCCATCTTTTGTGTCTTTTACCGTCCAGCCCAGTGCAGAAATGACATCACGCAGGCGGTCAGATTCGGCAAAATTTTTGGAGGCACGAGCTTGTTTTCGTTGCTCGAGTAATGCCACTACCTCAGCTGAGGGTCTTTCCTCTTCGGATACATTAAATTTTTCGAGCATCGCCCACACCTCAGAGCGGATTCCGTCCTTGAGGGATTCGGGCAGGGTTGGTTCGCCTAATTCACTTAAAGGGAATTTTGCCCCTGCTGGATAAATTTCCATGCCATTCTGTTTTGCCACAGTGACCGAACTGACGCCATGCACATCACAGATTTGCTTTTCAAAATCCATGATGATGCCGGAGTGTTCATCCAAGCCGACAATGATACTTTCAGGCGGGGTGAGTGCGCGCCATTGATCAAAGCGTTCCATGCCGACAAAACAACGGCTGGTATCCAAGTCCACGCCGCCTTCAGCGGAGTTCCAATGCGGGATGAAGGAGACTTGCATGCCAAAATCGGAAAAGAAGTTCAAGCCGTCTTTAACGTGGACATCTTCCCCCACTTTGTAAATTTCGTAGACAGGCAAAATGGACTGGCCAACAGAGATGGTTGCGGCGGAGGCAAAGACAAGAGTTGCGCCCTGCCGATGGCGCGCGCGAATAATATCCCACGCAAGTGTGCCCTGCAACTGACGGGCCGTGTAACTGGGGCTGCCAGGTCCCATAAAGATGAAGTTGGCTTGCAACAGCGGTTGGAGAATTTCAGGATTATCAGGGCTGAACTCTGTCCCCTTTTTGCGGGCGGGGATCAGGTCTATAGTGGGTTTGTAATTTTGCAGGCGGGTCTTGAGGAAGTCACCTACACGTCCAGCCACGAGAGAGGCGTTTAACTCAAAGCCAGCAGGAGTTTCCAAGATGGCAACCCGCAACGGGTCAGGGATGAGGCGGGCGAGCATCTCGAAGATTCTTCCACCTGCGAGAGAGGTTTCACCAGAGCCAAGAAAAGCAATGCGTCCAATAGTCATGCTACTCTGATGACTTATTCAGTTCGTCTATTACGCTAAGAAATGTTTCGTTATCGGGAATATCGGAGGTGGAGGCGCCGAAGTGAATGTAGCGGATGCGTCCGTTTCTATCGACGATGCCATTGAGAGGCATGCGCCCGAGTTTGAAGATGTTGACTTCCTGACGATACAATCGCGCCACTTTATGGTCGGGGTCTGCCAGCCCAATGAAGGGGATATTTTCCTTGTCCCAGTATTTTTTGAAGGACTCAAAATCATTGGGACCTACAGCGATGATCTCCGCACTGCGTGCTTGAAACTCGGCATAATGATCGCGCATACGCGCCAACTGCGCGCGACAGTACGGTCACATGAAGCCGCGTAAAAAAGCGAGGACAACGGGTTTGCTTCCGTGATAACTGGAAAGACGAATGGCATTGCCATTCACATCGGTCAGTTCAAAATCGGGGGCAGGGTCGCCGGGTGTAATGAGTGGGATGGTCATGGTTATATTGTTCTCAGTAGTTTTTTGCAAGGTTCGACGCCTTGGGCTTTTTTATTTTCCACCAGTACGGCAGGGACTTTCCATATGCCGTGAAAGAGGGCTTGCACGGCATGTACCAAGTTACTGACATCGTATATCTGCATATCCTCGGGTGAAATCCCCATCGATTGTATTTCATTCATTAATTTTGCGCTGTCATGGTCAGGGACGCGTCCGCGTGACCAGATCTTTGCCATGAAGCCGCGATAGATATGATGGTTTTCCTCGCCTTGCCAGAAGTAGTGATAATCATAGGCGAGATGCAGCGCATCGCGATTTGCGGACAAAATAAAAGAGCGGACGAATATTTTCATTTTCATCATTCCACCTCCATCAGATAACGATTGGCTGCCTTCATAAACTCTACGGGACATTCCTCCTGAGGCACATGCCCGCATTGCGGGATGAGTGTCAACTTCGCATTGGGAATTTCGTTTGCGATCGCTTCGAAATACCAGTAGCGGATAAGGCGGTCTTCCTGCCCGGCGATGATATAGGTTGGCACGGTCAGGGTAGGGAGCAGCGGACGCAATTCGGGGTAGGCAGGCGCAAAATTAAGTTCATAGAAGGCGCGATCCCAATTTTTGATTCGAAGCAAATTGAGATATTCCTGCCGAATTTCATCGGTCAGCTTGCTTCCATCATACCACTCACGCTCGATGGTATTAGGCAGGCGTTCTTGATAATCACGCATCAACAATGGACCGATGTGCCGCATCTGCGGCGTCCACATGAGGGGCAATGCCCAAGCTGGGAATTGCGGTCCACGCCCACCACCCACGCCCGGGTCCACGAGCAGAAGCGCCTCGACTCGTTCTGGATATTCCAGCCCGAATGCCACAGCCAATCCGCCGCCTGCTGAGTTGCCGACCAACACGGCTTTTTCCACGCCGAATTCGTCCAGCAAGCCGCGCAGAATTTCCACATTGGCTTTCATGCCATAGGGGTTTTCCAACCAATTTTCGGGCATGGGACGTTCTGAGATGCCAAAAGCTGGACGGTCATAGGCGATGACACGTCCCATCGCAGCGAAATCATCCATCACCTCGCGCCACGAGAAGGTGCTTCCACCAAAGGGGTGCAAAAGGATGAACATCCGCTCGCCTGTTCCCGCTTCTTTATAGTGGATATTAACGTCATTGATCTCGATGAATTTGCTATCGGCGTCAATAAATTCTTCCTCGCTCACCAGACCGTCCAACTCTGGCACGGGAACCACGAATGGTCCCACCGCCATGGTGAGACAGGCAAAGATCACAAAGAGGAAGATGGTCTTTTTCCAGTTTTTCATTGTTGGAAGATGAACGATCAAGCGTCTGTTTAGCGTGTTATTTCGACAAAGAAATTCACAGTCGCATCGGCGGCTTGCTCCCATTGCTCTTCTGCCGAGATAAATGCTTCGTTATCGCCTTCCTGAAAACCGTATGCGCCAAACTGGGCATGGTTACCGCCTTCAATGGCGACGAATTTCGCATCGTCAGGAAGCAAAGCACGGGAGTCGTTCAATTTCTCTTCAGTGGCAAGACCATCATTTGTGCCGTAGATCGAAACCGCTGAAATGTCTTTCACCTTCAGCGCATCATCTGCGGGATACGATGCCCAGAATACAACACCCTGCACGAACGCATTATCCGCGGCGAACAACGAAGCCGCCACTCCGCCGAGGGAATGTCCCCCGACGAACCAGTTTTCAATTTCAGGGTATGCCGACTGCACACGCGTTGCGGCATTCACATCAAAGAACGCCAAATTCAACGACACAGGCACTACTGCAACAAGATATCCCTGCGCAGCGATCTTGCGCAGCGCAGGCGCATAAGCGCGAAAATCCACTTTGCCGCCGGGGTAAAACACAAAGCCATTTTTGGGCTGTGAATTATCAGCGGGTGAAAATACGACCCAGTCATCCTGCACATCCACATTCACCAGCGAGTCAGATGCCAGGGCTTGCAGGGCAACTTCGGAGGCGGGCGAAGCGTCGCTTGCCCAGATCACAAACGCCGCGGCAGACAATATCAGAGCGAGAGCCAAAGCCGCCGCTGCTAACTTCCAATTTATTTTTTTCACAAAGCGAATCCTATTCTGCGAGTTGATTTGCCTTTGCCCAAATTTCAGCGAACATCTTCGGGGTCAGCTTTTTGGTCGAGGTATTTTGCTGGCTGGGATGATACGAACACAACAGCCATTTCCCATTTGTCAGTTGATAAGACGCGCCGTGCGCGAATTTATATACCGATTTTTTTTCGGAATATATTTTCAGAATTCTCTCAAAGGCAATCCGCCCGAGGCAAACGATCACCCGCGGGTCAATGATCTCCAATTCACGTTCCAGAAACGGCTGGCAATTACTCAACTCTTCGTTGGATGGTTTGTTATCGGGCGGAGCGCAACGCCCCGACGCTGTGATGTACATATTCTTAAGGAGAAGACCATCGCTTCGCGACTCCGACTGAGGCTGGTTCGCGAACCCAGCGCGGTGCAACGCTGGGAATAAAAAATCCCCCGAGGCATCGCCCGTGAATTGACGCCCTGTGCGGTTGGAGCCATGCGCGCCGGGAGCAAGCCATACGACCAGCACCCACGCATTTGCGTCACCAAACCCAGGGACAGGTTTGCCCCAATACTCATGGTCTTTGTACGCCTTGCGCTTGACCTGCGCCACTTCCTCGCGCCACGCCACCAACCGCGGACATTTGCGGCATTTTATTATTTCGTTGTTCAATCGTTCGAGAGGAGTAAGTGTCATGTGTTCCAGTGTCACGTATCAGGTTTTCACTAATTTTACCTGACACCTGAAACCTCGCACCTGACACTTAATAAATAAACATTGCATCCCCAAAGGAATAAAAACGATAGCCCTCTTTTATCGCCGTCTCATATGCGGACAAAATCTTCTCGCGATCCGCAAAGGCGCTGACCAGCATAATGAGCGTGGATTTGGGTAAATGAAAATTCGTGATCATTGCATCCACGGCTTTGAACTGGTAACCAGGCAGGATGTAGATAGATGTCGCGCCCATAAATTGTGTGACTGCGGTCTGGCGTCCACCGCCCACGGTCTGAGAAGCTGCACTCTCCAACGTCCGTACGCTTGTCGTCCCGACCGCGATCACCCGTCCCCCATTCCGTTTTGTTTCGCTGATCGCATCAGCAGTTTCCTGCGGAAGTTCACACCATTCGGTGTGAATCTTATGCTCCTCAGGGTTTTCTTCGGTCACAGGCGCAAAAGTATCCAAGCCTACATGCAACGTGACGTAGGCAATCCTTACACCCAATGCCTGAATCTCATCCATCAATTGCGGTGTAAAGTGCAGTCCCGCTGTGGGAGCGGCGGCAGAACCCATCTCCTTTGAGAAGACAGTTTGATACCGCTCGGGGTCACTCAACTTTTCGTGGATGTACGGCGGCAGGGGAATATGGCCAACCTTCGAAAAATACGGCTCGATGGGTTCGGAGAATTTCACGAGTCGTTCCGAGCCGTCCAATATCTCAATAATTTCTGCTTCAACTTTCGAAGCAATTTCATCAACCTCGATGAATATCTTCTTGCCTACACGCAAGCCTTTGCCGCCCACCAAGGCATCCCATGTCAACACGTCACGGCGGCGGAGTAAAAGAAGTTCCACCTTGCCGCCTGTCTCTTTTTTGGCAAAGATGCGGGCAGGGATCACCCGCGTTTGATTCAGAACCAGCAGGTCCCCCGCTTTGAAATAGGACTTGATATCACGAAAGACCTTATGCTCCAAGCCACCAGTGGAACGATGCAAAACAAGCAAACGCGAAGAATCGCGCGGCTCTGCAGGAGTCTGCGCGATGGAAGATTCAGGAAGATGGTAGTCGAAGTCGGAGGTTTTCATTTTTTATTTTTGTAAAAAGCGAGAAATGAGATTAAGCAAAATCGTTAGGAGAATGGAAATCAAGATCGAACTCGCCAATGGAAAATAGAACGAACCATTTTCCCCTTCAATGCGAATGTCCCCGGGCAAACGCCCCAGCGGGATGCCAAACTTCGCAGCAAGATACACCCCTCCACCAATGAGGAAGAGAATCATTCCGCCAAGCATGAGATAACGGGCAAAGGTTTCCATACTCTCAGACCATAGACAATGGACGGCAGACCACAGAAAACGGTCCACGGTCTGCTGTCCATCGTCTATAACAGTCTCGGCTGCCCTTCCTCCGTGTATTGATACCCCAAATGCTCATACGCAGATTTCGTCGCCACGCGCCCCTGCGGAGTCCGATCCAGAAAACCGAGCTGCAACAGATACGGTTCAACCACGTCCATGATCGTATCCTGCTCTTCGCTGATGGACGCGGCAATCGTGTTCAAGCCGACAGGTCCACCGCCATATTTTTCGATGATGGTCTTAAGCACGCGGCGATCGACATCATCCAAACCGAGCGGATCTACCTGCAGCAAATCCAACGCTTCTTTTGCAACCTTTTGCGTGATCGTCCCATCCGCACGGACTTGAGCGAAATCCCGCACGCGACGTAAAAGCCGCAACGCGATACGCGGAGTCCCACGCGCGCGCCTCGCCACCTCGCCGATACCTGATTCATCGGCGGTCACTTTCAACATCGCCGCAGCACGATGAACAATATTTCTCATCGCTTCAATATCGTAATAATCCAAACGATACACCGCGCCAAAACGTGCGCGCAATGGAGCAGTCACCAACGCCAAACGTGTCGTCGCGCCAACCACAGTGAACTTCGGCAGCTTCAGACGGATGGAACGAGCCGACGGCCCCTTGCCAATGACAATGTCCAGTGAAAAATCTTCCATGGCGGGGTAGAGTACTTCTTCTACTGCCCGCCCGAGACGATGGATTTCGTCAATAAAGATGACATCCCCTGCGCGAAGATTGGTGAGGATGGCAGCCAGGTCACCTGCACGCTCAATGGCAGGACCCGCCGTCACCTTGACATTGACTCCCATTTCATTGCCCAACACATGCGCCAGTGTCGTCTTGCCCAACCCAGGCGGCCCATAAAACAGGACGTGATCCAACGCTTCACTGCGGTGCTTCGCCGCATCGATCAAAATGGACAGGTTCTCCTTGACCTGATCCTGCCCAATAATATCCGCCAGTTTCTGCGGACGCAGGGCATGATCCACACGGTCATCAGGCTTGGATTCGGGGTCCAAGGCTCGTCCTGAGCTTGTCGAAGGAGGGCGGGAAGTTGATTTTGCCATAAGGGAGATTATACCCATAAACCGCCGAACAACTTTCGGCGGAGTATGAGGCGATTAAACCAAGCAGGGATGACCCAGAGTTCGGTCATCCCTGCAAAAAGGTTTGCTCTTCGGCAGTCTGGCAATCGTGGTCACAAACAATAAGATGACCGTAGACCCATGACTTTGCGTCATCAGGTTTCCCTGATTTTGCGTTTCGGCAGTCGGTCGGTCTTGACCAGAACGTACCTGGTTTTAGA
>VGOX01000063.1 GCA_016875755.1 Chloroflexota bacterium | reverse complement strand
TCGAAGCTGTGCAAGGAAAGTTATTCGATTAAGAGACGCCAGCAAGAGCGCGCCTTCCAGGCGCATTATCTCAAAGCCGCCGCCTCTGGCGGCGGTAGTTTACTGACCGAATCGGAAGTGATAGACCTTGACGGATTTTCGTTTCTGCCTATAATCGGGCGAAATCACAAGCCAATGAATCCGATCTTTAGCCTCTCCCTTATTGTTGTCCTTACCAGCGTCCTTATTATTAAAGGACAATTTTCGGTTAGGATGGCAACGGTGAGAGTGAAGTAAATCACTGAGTGAGAACGAGAGCCGCCCTAACCACGGGCGGCTCTTTTTGTATCAATTTCAAAACCTGAACCATACGGTTCATTCGAGGAGAATTTATGACCGAACTAAAGAAGAATAGCCATGCCATCACCACAGGTCCCAACCGTGCTCCGGCGCGCGCCATGTTGAAAGCCGCCGGATTCACCGATGAAGACCTGCGCCGTCCGATCATTGGCGTGGCAAATACGTGGATCGAGATCGGTCCGTGCAATTATCATTTGCGGCGTTTGTCGCACAAGATCAAGGAAGGCATCCGTGCGGCGGGCGGCACACCGATGGAGTTCAACACTGTATCCATCTCTGATGGCATCAGCATGGGCTCGGAAGGTATGAAAGCTTCGCTTATCAGCCGCGAGGTGGTGGCAGACTCGATCGAGTTGGTGGCGCGTGGCAATCATTTTGACGGCATCGTGTGCATCTCTGGTTGTGACAAGACCAACCCCGGCGTGATGCTGGCGCTGGCACGCCTAGATATTCCGGGGCTGGCGTTGTATGGCGGTTCGATCAACCCGGGCAAGTTGGGGGAGAAATCTCTTACCATTCAGGATGTTTTTGAAGCAGTGGGGGCATATTCATCAGGCAAGATCTCTCAGGAAGAATTTGATGCAGTGGAAAATCATGCCTGCCCCGGCGCGGGCGCGTGCGGCGGACAGTTCACCGCCAACACCATGTCCACTATTATGGAATTTATTGGGATTTCGCCGATCGGCTATAACAGCATCCCTGCCATGTCGGAAGAAAAAGACAGCGTCGCATTCGAGACCGGGAAACTGATCATGCAAATGCTCAAGCAGGATCTACGCCCGAAGCAGATCTACACCCGCAAGGCGTTCGAGAATGCCATTACCTCTGTGGCGGCGACGGGCGGCTCGACCAATGCGGTGCTGCATCTGCTGGCGTTGGCGCGTGAAGCCGGTGTGGAATTGCACATCGACGACTTCGACGCCATCTGCTCGAAGGTTCCTTTGATTACGGATGTAAAGCCGTTCGGTAAATATATGGCAGCGGATATGCACGAGGCGGGCGGCATTCCCTTCCTTATGAAACGCCTGCTCGATGGTGGCTACCTGCACGGCGACGCGATGACCGTCAATGGCAAGACCATCAAGGAAGTGGCGGAGACCGGGCACGAAACACCGGGTCAGCAGGTTATCTATCCGCTGGAGAAGCCGATCAAGCCGAATGGCGGTCTTGTGATTTTACATGGCAATCTCTCTGAAGAGGGCGGCGTGCATAAAGCGGCGGCGAACAATGTAAAGCATTTTGAAGGACCGGCAAAGGTCTTCGAGCGTGAAGAAGATGCGATGAAGGCGGTCACTGACAACAAGATCGTGGCGGGCGATGTGGTTGTCATCCGCTATGAAGGTCCGAAGGGCGGACCGGGCATGCGCGAAATGCTCGGTGTGACGGCTGCGATTGCAGGCGCAGGTTTGAGCGATGGAGTGGCGCTGCTTACCGATGGTCGCTTCTCCGGTGCGACGCGCGGCATTTCGGTCGGTCATATTGCGCCCGAGGCGTACGTGGGCGGCATGATCGCCTTCGTGCAGGACGGCGACATCATCACCATTGACGTGGACAAGCGCGAGCTGCGAGTCGCTATCAGCGCGGAAGAACTGTCGAAGCGCAAAACAGGCTGGAGTGCGCCCGAACCGCGATACAAGCGCGGTGTGATGGCAAAGTATGCCCGAATGGTCTCATCCGCTTCGGAAGGCGCGATCACAGGTTAAGGAGAAAGAATGAAACTAAAAGGTGCAGAAATTGTTTGGGAATGTCTGGTGCGCGAAGGCGTGGAAGTGGTCTTCGGGTACCCGGGCGGGGCGAATATGCCGATCTATGATGCGATGTTGAATTATCCCGTTCATCATGTGTTGGTGCGACATGAACAGGGCGGCGCGCACATGGCGGATGGATACGCTCGCGCTTCGGGGAAGGTTGGTGTGGCGATGGCGACATCGGGACCAGGTGCGACGAATCTGGTGACGGGCATTGCTACGGCGATGATGGATTCGGTTCCTGTCGTATTCATTACGGGACAGGTCGCGGCGCATTTGATCGGCGGGGATGCGTTTCAGGAAACTGATGTGACGGGTATCACATTGCCCATCACCAAGCATAACTATCTGGTGACCCGTGCTGAGGATATTGCGGAGACCATCCGTGAGGCGTTTTACATTGCCAAGAGCGGACGCCCCGGACCCGTGTTGATCGACATCTGCAAGAATGCGCAGGTGGAGTCCTGTGAATTTGAGTACCCTGAAGAGCCTGTTCTGCCCGGTTATAAGCCTGTGACCCGTTCGCCGAAAAATCTATTGGATGATGCGGTGAAGTTAATCGAAAAGGCGAAGAAGCCGATTATCTTATGCGGACATGGCGTGATCATGTCGAACGCGGAAGAGGAATTGATGCAGTTCGCGGTCAAGACGCAAACTCCAGTAGCGAGTACCTTGCTCGGCTTGGGCGCGTTTCCCGCTTCGCATGAACTGAGTTTGGGCATGATGGGTATGCACGGCGAAGCGCACACGAATTTGGCGATTCAAAACTCGGACTTGATCCTGGCTTTTGGGATGCGCTTCGATGACCGTGTGACAGGCACGTTGAAGACCTACGCGCCGAAAGCGAAGAAAATCCATATCGAAATCGATCCGTCTGAAGTGCATAAGAATGTCTTTGTGGATGTGCCGCTTGTTGGCGACATGAAAACCGTGGTGGCGGATTTGATTCCCTTGGTGGATGAATACGACCACGACGAATGGAAGCAGGAAATCAACGGCTGGAAAAACGAAGCCGATTCACGCTCGATCATGAACTGGGAAGATGATGGCAAGTTGTACGTGGCACATCTGATCGGTGATATTTGGAAGGCGACGGGTGGTGGCGCGATCGTGACGACGGATGTCGGTCAGCACCAGATGTGGACGGCGCAATACTATCAACTGGATCAACCAAATCGCTGGATCACTTCGGGCGGCGCGGGGACGATGGGCTTTGGTCTGCCCTCCGCCATCGGTGCGTGGTTCGCGGCGAAAGACCAGGAAATTTGGGCGGTGGCGGGTGACGGCGGTTTCCAGATGACGGCTGCGGAGTTGACTACAGCGGTTCAGGAAGGCGCGAATGTGAAAGTTGCCATCATGAACAATAGCTTCCTCGGCATGGTGCGTCAGTGGCAGGAGTTCTTCTTCGAGAAGCGTTATTCCGCGGTGAACATGCTTGCGCCTGATTTTGTCAAATTGGCAGAGGCGCATGGAGTCCCCGCGAAGCGTGTCACCAAGCGTGAGGAAGTCAATGAAGCGATCGAGTGGGCGCGTAGCATCAAAGGTCCCACCGTGTTGGAATTCCGCGTGGAGATGGAAGATGCGGTCTATCCGATGGTTCCCGCAGGCGCGGCGCTGCATGAGATGATCCGCAGACCGGTAAAGGCATAAATGCCATTGACGAGGAGATTGCTTCGGGCAAAGAACGCCCTCGCAATGACATAAGGAGAAAATATGAATTACACCTTCATCGCATTAGTTGAAAATAAACCTGGCGTGCTAAATCGTGTGGCGTCCTTGTTTCGCCGCCGCAATTTCAATATCGAGTCGTTGGCAGTGGGACGGACAGAAAACCCCGAAGTTTCACGCATGACCGTGGTGGTGGACTGTCCGAATGGGGATGTGGATGCGCATCGCATCGAGGCGAACTTGTATAAACTGGTCAATGTGATCGATGTGCAGGATGTGACGCATCAACCTGTCGTGACCCGTGACCTGGCTCTGATCAAAGTGCGGGTTGGTCCCGAACGCCGCGCTGAGGTCAATGGGTTGGCGGAAATTTTCCGCGCCCGCATCGTGGACGTAGCGCCTGATTCGGTCATTGTGGAGATCACGGGCACGGAGGACAAGATCGAAGGCATGATCGAGTTGCTGCGTCCGATTGGCATTGTGGAAATGGTGCGCACTGGACAGATCTCGATGACGCGCGGAGTCCACGATGGCGTGCGCCGCATGCCCGGCATGGAGAGTCGCCGCTACGAAGATGTGATGGAAATGGCTGAGATGATGCCGTAGTCAGACGATGGACAGCGGACGATAGACGATGGTTTTATGGTCTATCGTCCGCTGTCAAAAAGAAATTTTCAAAATCTAAAAACAAAACTAAACCCTTAGGAGAAAAGCAATCATGGCAAAGATCGATTTTGGTGGTACGGTGGAGGAAGTGGTCACCCGCGACGAGTTCCCGTTGGAGAAGGCGCGTGAGTTGTTGAAAGATGAAGTGGTGGCGGTGCTTGGGTACGGTGTGCAGGGACCCGCGCAGGCGATGAACATGCGCGATAACGGCATCAAGGTCATCATCGGTCAGCGTGAAGGGACGAAGAACTGGGACAAGGCAATCGAAGACGGCTGGGTTCCGGGCGAGACCTTGTTCTCTGTGGAAGAAGCTGCAGAAAAAGGAACTGTTATTCAATATCTACTGTCTGATGCGGGCCAGCGCTCGCAGTGGTCGAAGATCGTGGAATGTTTGAACGAAGGCGATATGCTCTACTTCTCACACGGATTTTCGGTCACCTTCAAGGATGATACGGGTGTCGTTCCGCCTCCGCACGTGGATGTGGCGCTGGTTGCCCCCAAGGGGTCGGGTCGCAGCGTGCGGGCGAACTTCCTCGAAGGCTCGGGCATCAATGCCAGTTTCGCCGTCCATCAGGATGCGACAGGTAAGGCGAAGGATCGTACCATTGCACTCGGCATTGCCATTGGTGCAGGCTATCTCTTCCCAACCACCTTTGAAAAGGAAGTGCTTTCTGACCTTACGGGTGAGCGCGGTATTTTGATGGGCGCGCTCGCAGGTGTGATGGAAGCGCAGTACAACGAACTCCGCAAGAATGGACATTCACCAAGTGAAGCGTTCAATGAAACTGTGGAAGAACTCACGCAATCCTTGATCCGTCTTGTGGGGCAGAACGGCATGGATTGGATGTATGCGAACTGTTCCACCACCGCCCAGCGCGGCGCGTTGGATTGGAAGGACAAGTTCCGCGATGCAACTGCGCCGGTGTTCAAAGATTTATATGAAAGTGTTGCCAGCGGCAACGAAGCCCGCATCACGCTCGAAGCCAACAGCCAGCCTGATTACCGCGAAAAGTTGGAAGTGGAACTTGCCGCCATCCGTGATTCGGAGATGTGGCGCGCAGGCGCGGCGGTAAGGTCATTGAGACCAGAAAACTGGAAGAAGTAGGACGACGATAGACCGTAGACGATGGACGAAGGTCCGTGGTCTATCGTCCATCGTCTTTGAGAGGACGACTTCATGAATAATTATGTAAAAATCTTCGACACCACCCTACGCGATGGCGAGCAATCCCCGGGTGCTACGATGACCTCGGCTGAGAAGTTGGAAGTGGCGCATAATCTTGCGCGGCTCGGCGTGGATATCATCGAAGCGGGATTCCCTGCGGCTTCGCCCGATGATCTGGAAGCCGTCAGACGCATTGCGCTCGAAGTGGGCAACCCAGCCGTCCCTGTGAATGAGGCGAAGGTTCCTGTCATCGCAGGGCTGGCGCGGGCAAATAAATCCGACATTGATAAGGCGTGGGAGGCGGTGCAGGGTGCGAAGAAGCCGCGCATTCATACCTTCCTTGCCACGTCGCCGATTCACATGAAGCACAAGTTGAAGATGGACCCCGAAGAGGTGGTGCAGCGCGTGAGCGAGATGGTGGCGTATGCGAAGTCGCTGTGTGACGATGTGGAATTTTCGCCCGAAGATGCGGGGCGCTCTAACCCTGAATTTTTGTATGTGGTCTTGGGTGAGGCGATCAAATCTGGCGCGACCACGTTGAACATTCCCGACACGGTGGGCTACACCACGCCCGATGAATTTTATGCGCTCATCAAAGGCATCATCGAAAAAACGCCAGGCATGCACGCAGGCATCACCGTCTCGGTGCATTGCCACGATGACTTGGGCATGGCGACAGCAAACACGCTGGCGGGTATTCGTGCTGGCGCAAGGCAAGCGGAAGTGACCATCAACGGGATCGGTGAACGCGCTGGGAATACCTCGCTTGAAGAAGTGGTGATGACGTTGAAAACGCGTCATCCTGTCTTTGGGCTTGATACTGGAATTGAGACTCAGCAACTCTCACGCATCTCCAAGCTTGTCAGCAACTACACGGGTATGCCTGTGCAGCCGAACAAAGCGATTGTCGGCGCGAATGCCTTTGCGCACGAAGCGGGCATTCATCAGGATGGCATGTTGAAGAATCAAGCTACTTACGAGATCATGCGCCCTGAAGATGTGGGCGTGAACCAGACCAAATTGGTGTTGGGTAAACATTCGGGCAGGCACGCGCTGCGCAATCGCCTTGCGGAAATGGGACACTCGCTCGATGAAGTGGAACTCGATAAAGCGTTTGCGCGCTTCAAAGACTTGGCAGACCGCAAGAAGGTCATCACCGATCTTGATCTCGAAGCCGTGATCGCGGATGAATTCTACAAGCCGCGTGATGTTTATTTGCTGAGCGGCTTGCAGGTGACGAGCGGCACGATGGGCATGCCGACGGCCACTGTCCGTTTGCGCGGACCTGACGGAGTCATTCACACCCGCGCCGCCATCGGCACAGGTCCCGTGGATGCGACGTACAAAGCGATCGACTCGGTTGTAAATGTGCCGTGTACGCTGTTGGAGTTCAATATCCACGCCATCACCGAAGGCATCGACGCGCTCGGCGAAGTAACAGTCCGCATTCAGAGCGAAAGCGGCGCAACCACAATGGATGCGCAACGCGAAATGGAGTATGTCCGCGTGTATGGCGGGCATGGCGCAGATACAGATATCATCGTCGCCAGTGCGAAAGCCTACATTAACGCCTTGAATAAACTCATTGTTGCCCAAACGGAAGGTGGCGAGAAAGTGTCACCTGATTTTGGGGTGATGCTGGGATAGAGCGTGACGGCAGACGATAGACCGCGGAGGATGGAAACACATGGTCTGTCGTCCACGGTCTGCGGTCAATATTTTTGAAAAAAACTTAACAAGGTATCGAATATGGCAAATACGCCAAAAACACTTTTCGACAAAATCTGGGAATCGCATGTGGTCACCGAACAGGAAGGCGCTCCCGCCATCCTGTACATTGACCTGCATCTCGTCCACGAAGTTACCTCGCCGCAAGCCTTCACAGGTCTGCGTCAGCGCGGACTGAAAGTCCGCCGCCCTGATAAAACGTTGGCGACGATGGATCATTCCATCCCGACCACGCCAATTGACGTTCCAATTGCCGACGCAATGGCTGCCGCGCAGATCAAGATCATGGAACAGAACGCTGAGGAATTCGGCATCACCTTGCACGGAATGACCAGCCCGCACCGCGGCATCGTCCACGTGATCGGTCCCGAACTCGGACGCACCCAACCCGGCATGACCATCGTCTGCGGTGACAGTCACACTGCCACGCATGGTGCGTTTGGCGCATTGGCATTCGGCATTGGTACAAGCGAAGTGGAACACGTCCTCGCCACGCAATGTCTATTACAGAAGAAACCCAAGACTTACGAAGTCCGCGTGGATGGAAAACTCGGTCACGGTGTTTCTGCCAAAGACATCATCCTCGCGCTTATTGCAAGAATCGGTGTCGGTGGGGGGACGGGTCATGTCTTTGAGTACACTGGCGAAGCCATTCGCGGGCTGACCATGGAACAGCGTATGACCATCTGCAACATGTCCATTGAAGGCGGCGCGCGCGCCGGTATGATTGCTCCCGATGAAACCACCTTTGAATATCTCAAAGGACGCGAGTTTGCCCCCCAAGGTGCCGACTGGGAAAAAGCCGTTGCCAAGTGGCGCATGTTGCCAAGTGACGAAGGTGCAACCTACGACAAGTCCATTACGCTCAACGCTGCTGACCTCGAACCAATGATCACTTACGGAACGAATCCTGGTATGGGCATGAGAATCACCGACCGTATTCCCACCGTGGATACATTCACCGAAGCCTCGCAAAAAGCCGCCTTTGAAAAAGCCATGACCTACATGGGGTTGCAGCCTGGTCAATCTTTGCTCGGTCAAAAAGTGGACGTGGTCTTCATCGGCTCCTGCACCAACTCCCGCATCTCTGACTTACGCCTTGCCGCTGGAATGTTGAAAGGACGCAAGATAGCCGATGCCACTCGCGTGATGGTCGTACCTGGCTCGCAGGATGTGAAGAAGCAAGCTGAGCAAGAAGGCTTGGACAAAGTTTTCAAAGAAGCAGGCGCAGAATGGCGCGAAGCAGGCTGCAGTATGTGTATTGCCATGAATGGCGATCAACTCCAACCCGGTCAATACGCCATCTCCACCAGCAACCGCAACTTTGAAGGTCGTCAAGGCAAAGGCGGACGCACCTTCCTCGCCAGCCCCGTTACTGCCGCAGCGACTGCGATTAATGGCGTTGTCACCGATCCAAGAACGATACTCGATAATTGATAATCGATATTCGAATATCGAGTATCAATTATCGTTCTTTCAACCTGAAAATTGGAACCTACCCATGGCTCAATTCACAACCTTAACCTCCCGCGCAATTCCGCTCCCTGTCAACGACATCGACACGGACCAGATCATCCCTGCGCAATTTCTCAAAGTGACCGACAAGAACGGTCTTGCCGACGCGCTCTTCTTCAACTGGCGCTACAACGACGATAAATCTCCGAAAGCAGATTTCATCATCAACAAGCCCGAGTCACAGGGCGCACAAATTCTCCTCGCGGGTGACAACTTCGGCTGCGGGTCGAGCCGCGAACACGCTCCCTGGGCGCTCACCAGCTACGGCTTCCGCGCCGTCATCTCCACCTCGTTTGCCGACATCTTCCGCAGCAACTCGTTGAAGAATGGTCTCATCCCTATCATCGTGGATGACGCGACGCACAAGATGCTCTTCGACCTTTTGGAAGAAGCGCCTCACGCCGAGCTGACAGTTGATCTGGCGACCCAAACCGTTT
>VGOX01000062.1 GCA_016875755.1 Chloroflexota bacterium | reverse complement strand
GCAAAAATGGTGTCAAGGCTCTTTCCGCTTTGCGCCTTGCCTTTACAGGTTCTCCTTTCTTGCCCGATTTTGTCGCTCCGCTACCCTGAGTAGTTACCATCACAGTCAGTTTATAAAAAAATCTGGCAAAAATTACTATTGTTTGTAAGAAATCTTTTCAGGAGGGAAACATGATAGATATCTATTCAGATGAATACTGGTTAAATGAATTTACGATCACAACAGCAGACCTGGACCGTTTTCAAGAGCGGATTCTTAGGGAGGATATGCCACTCGAAACTACTAACCTGGTCAAGCAGATAATAAAAGGGCGTTTGGAATTTGGGCATGATGTCAGCCCTTCTGTTTTGAAATCGTGGACAGGAAAAGATTCAGTCCGAATTTGGGATCCACTTGCAGAATGGTTTGTTGGCAATGGAATAATATTTCCTAAAAGAGTTTGGGATAGAGATTATGATTATGAATGTTTTGTTGGCGAAGTAATTCGCATTGAACTTCATGATAATAAAATAAAACCGAATCAAATTGTAGTACATTTGGATGGACAAGATAAACCTGTTGTTTTCAGATATGGCAACCCTGCCGCTGTTGAAGTAGGTGAGTTTAGTAGAAAGCTTGTCGAAAAGAAATACGGGGAGATTGAGTATATAGTCATGAGTTTTGGAAACAGAATTGTAAGTGCCTTATTGCACGCACTGGAAACAGATGCAAGATTTGTAGGGTTGGAAGGAAAATGGTATCTCGCACAGAAATTACCATTAATGGAAATGAGTCTGCTTATTTCTTTGTATCAGAGTCTACTGAAAAGAGATAATTTCCAATTGGATGATGTGTTACCAATGGTAAAAGTGGAAGCCAGCAAAAACGAAATATTTTCCAGAATGGCAATCCAAGTTGCATTGCAGAAGTTACCCGAACGTTTCGAGAATATAGGCACATCTTCTCATCCCCTATGGAGAGCATTACCGCCCCATCCTGAAAAGGCAAAAGTGCAATACTATGCTTACGATCCAAAGACCTATGAAATTTTATGCTCTCCCAATGAACCATTGGAGCTGCAAAAAGCCCAACGTTTGATGGAACATAACCTATATATATTTGTAACAACATTTGCAGATGAGGTTTGATTATGTCCGAGATCAAATACGAAATCATCAAAAATATCGCCGTCCTCTCCATCTCCGCCTTTGGTTGGAGCAATG
This sequence comes from Chloroflexota bacterium, assembly GCA_016875755.1. Lineage (GTDB taxonomy): Bacteria > Chloroflexota > Anaerolineae > Anaerolineales > Villigracilaceae > Villigracilis. The sequence continues at coordinate 8,174 of VGOX01000062.1, read as the reverse complement.
AACTCAACCTTATCTAATGGAACGACCGCGAACCGAAGTATGACCTGCGCGATTGGTCCACGGATCATACCAAGATGGACATAGGTGTCACGCTTACAAAAGAAGGCACAACGGATGAATTTACCCATAGGTCAAGGCTATCGTACGGGCGGATAGAAAATATAAATGCCCAAAAGGGCATTAAGACCTCTGCGCTGCGAAGTGTTAGAGTCCAGCTCCGCTGGATTAAGGGAATTGAAACGAGCTGAACCATGACAACAGCGAGCAATAAGCAGCCAACAAACTTGAATGACCTGCCTCTATACCCATTTCTGGGCACGGGGGTTGTCCTGCTAAAGCGGGATAAAGGAGGAGTGAACAAAGAAGGACTCAAACCAGAGTCCTTCTTTGCGTTATGAAGAGTAGGAGAATCTTGTCCTCTATAAACATCCCTAGAATCTCGTCCACCGCTCGATCCAATAATATTAAATATCTTTCAACATCCACCATCTTCTCATCCACCCCCAACTCCCAGGCGCGGACCCTCTCCTTGCCGCGTACGAACACGAAGCGCATGAACTGTCCCGGCGCAGTGGGTGTGCCGACGGCTTCCAATTGTAGGGCTGCCTGTGCCGACGGGGAGGGGACCTTGTAACTGCCCGCTTCGCGGCTCAGGCTTTGGGTCACCACCAATTCCTCCAGTGGGATGTGTCTATTGCGCAGGTCTCGTTTTGCCTGGGCGATGATTCCCTCCACTTTGGGGAGGTAACTCTGTACTTCCTCCAATGACTTGGCTTGCGCGAGGCAAGTCAATACTTCCAACTGCATCTTCTTTACCCAATAGGGTGTGTCTCTACGGCGGGCGGCAATGCCGCGATATTTAACACTCCCATCCTGAAAGACCCCGAAGTAACGGTTCGGCACGGGGATTCGTTTATCTCGCTTGGAAGGCATGAAGCATACCCAGCGATAGATGCCATCCAGCGCAATGGGTATCTTGGTCTGGTCGTGGATCGCTTTCAACAAAGGCTCAAAGTCCCGCTTCTCTTTCACTCCGTCCTTTTGCACAAAGAGACTGTCCACATACATGTGCAGGACGGTGAAGCCCATGTCCTCAGCGATCTCTTTGGCTTGCAGCATCAACTCACGGCTGATGGAAGTCACCGCTTCGTGGTTTTCGATCCGCCCGAAGCGTGCGTTCTTGTAGCCCAAATACCCAAAGCACACCACCAGCAGCCACTTCAATGCGGCGGAGCGTTCCTTCAATGCCTGCATGCGGGCATCGCGTGCATCCAGTCCCTGCATCAAGGCTTTCATTTCCAGCCGCTTCTCCAGCAAGGGCTGAAGTGCCTGCGGAATTAAACCCATCGGCGCGCCTTCTACGCCCAATGTCTCCGGCGAGATATTATGATGGACGATAATACCCGGGTACATCGAAGCGAAGTCGATCTGTGCCACATCTTTATGCACGCCGATGAGCGGCTGGTAGATCAAGCCACCCTTGTCGGCCCGGATCAAACCCGCAAGGGTTTTCTGTTTCTCCGCCTGTTGCTTGGTCAGCGGGATCATTACGCCGTTCTTCAACGCGGCGATCATTTGCAAGGCCGTGATGCCTGCCCCTGGTGATTTGCGTGCCATCTCCTGCACACCCAGCCCGCTCACCCGTGCCTGCTCTAGCACGCCCTCCAATTCATACTCGCTGAAGAGCATGGCATTTTTTCGGTCGATGTGCCAGCGCCCGAACAGATGGCTTTGCGCCCCGCGGTACACGATCTGCCCATAGGTGAAATAACTGTTCGCCTTACGCACCCGCACCTCCTGGCTGCGGTCGCGGTTCAAGTCCATACGCAAGCCGGTCTCCCGGCTCCACTCCATCAGTTTCGGAATTAGCCAGCCGTCTCCATGTGCCGTGAGGATGAGGTCAGGATCGTAACGACTCAGGTCCGCTTGCAAGCTGATGAGGAACGGGCGTAGCGGTTGCAAGTTCTGGATGTAAACGCCTCGCTCTGTCTGGACCTTGATCTGGGTCGGCTCACGAAAGGCAGGGTCTGCATCTGGCGCAATCCTCATGATCCTCAGTGGAATCGGCTCGTGTTCCACGCTCCACGGCGAAGACAAAGGCACAATGGCTTGAATCCACTCTCCGTTAAGTGTGAGCCGACAGCGCCCCAATAAGTGACAGCCCGTTCGGGCGATGAAGCGCAGCGAGATGGGAATGTCCGCATCGTAATAATCCAGTTCGTGGAATTGCTTGTGTAGTTCATGAAACGGATTGTCGGCGCAATCAACAGTGACTGCCATTACATCTCGTTCGCCGAGGAAGAGGTCACGGCGTTTGGTGCGGGCGAGTTGGGCTTTACCTTTTATAAAGCGCCATGCTTCACGGATACGTGGAAAATCCCCCGCTGTATAAAAGGTGACTGGAAAGTCCATACGCAGGTGCAGACGTTCGCCTGTGTCGCTGATGATCCATAGGGTGATGCCGCGCTCGGGGTGTTCGTACAGGTCGAAGAGCCAGCCGGTGACCTCATCCATGCCGGTGGTGTTCAAGCTCTTCACGCAGGGCTGCGATCTCACGTGCCTGTTCGAGCAGGATGGCAAGCAGTACGGTTTCGAAGGGCAGGAGCGAATCACTTTGGCTGATGGCGGTGATGTGTTTGCGGGCGGAAGCGAAGACGCCATCAAAGATGTATTGGTCGCTGCGTCTCAAGGCGCGCCGAAACGACGAGAGCATGGCTTCGGTCTCGTTGAGATATTGAGTGATGGTGCTGACGGTGCGTCCCATAGGTCAGAACAAGCTCAATTGCGCAGCGGCTGGGGGCAGTGCATCTGGCTGTGCGAAGAGCTCATCTGCCTGTTGGCAGAGCCGCTCCAGCAGGAACGATTTCTCTTCGGTAGTGTACGGGGTGAGATATAAAGCAATAGGTGCGGAAACCGAAAGGCGTTGAATGTGGCTGATGCAGGTGGAGAGCAGGCGGTCTGCCTCGTGTGGCTGGATCTGGTCATCTTGGAAGGTGGACAGCAGGTCGAGCAGGATAAGCGGATGCCTTTCCGCAGAGGCGCTCTCCAGCATGTGGACGATCTGGTAGGCGGTGAAGGCTCGCCGTAGAAATAGCTGTTCCGAGATGCGGGTTACATCCACACTGCGCCTGCGGATCTCCTGCACGATGCGATAGGCAGGAAAGCGGTTGCCGCCATCGAGGACGGTGAGCGGTCCGCGCAGAGCAAGCTCTGCCAGCAGTGCCGGAAGAATGGTATGCGGTCCGAAGGTGACGATGATCTTGCCGGTCTTGAGCGCGGGGAGGATATTCATGTTCCTAAAATACTTTAGAACCAAAAAATAAAAAATCCCCTGGTGGGGGATTTGTGGGTTACATCCATTGGGGAGGCAGATGTTGGTATCTAAAACGATTGGGACAGTACAGGTAAGGTCACTTTTGCCAGGCACTGAAGTCCCATGTCTTCATGCTGAGCCGCAGTTCGGTACGGTTTTGCAGACCGAACTTGACCAGCACGTTCCGCAGGTGGGTCTTGACCGTCTCAGGCGAGATGCTTAACTGAACCCCGATCTCTTTGTTGGTATATCCCAAACATACCAACGCGGCAACATCTCGCTCACGGGGTGACAAGGCTTCCCATTTGTGCCATAGTTCAACGAAAGAATAATATTGGGTGAGGCCGGCAGCCAGCAGGTCTTGGATCAACTCGTCTTCAGGACGCCCTTCGTGCTGGGAGAGGGTGGTCAACGTGACATGCATGGACTCGCTGACCTGATACTTACGAGGGGCGGATATGGGGCGCAAGCCAATCATAGCCAATAATTTGTGCCAGATAGACATGCTGGGATTATAACAGAACATAAGTTCTATTTATACTTATCGAACTCTTTGAACATTCTTGACCATCGGTTGTTCACCTGCCTGCTGCGGTAGGTCAGGTTGTGACAATGCCTGCAAAGAAAGTGGGTATGGTATCGAGGTTTGTGTAAATGTGCTACACGCCTTCCGCATGTGGGGCAACTGAACCAGTATCGTAGACTGTCCCAGGGCAGGGGGGTGGTGTTCAACCTGACCTGATAGCATATGAAGGTTTCACTTACTTGATACTCCAGCCTGATCTCAAGGTCAGCGACTCTGACGACAGAGATCCTGCCAAGAAGGTTATTCTTTTTCCCCCAAGTCACCATCCGTGAATATAGGCGGGGTATCTTTGCCATCTTGGAGGCAGTGAGAGTGAGACAGTTCTCGATGCAGGTCTTTGCCATGTTGCCTGTTATTACAGTAAATCGTCGAAATCAACGCCTGTTATTCAAATCTATATATGATGGGTTGATATTGCTTTTCTACCCATCTTTCAATTGCTACGTCAATATCGTATGGGTTTCCAAGTTCGCGGCGAAGCGCCCCCCATATTGCGGAAATAGTCGGGACAACCTGATAATCACCTGAATTTCGGATCGCCCTGTTTACTGCCTTCTCTAGCAAGCCTAAAGGAATACCATTCAACTCCTTTGCGTACTTTTGTAAACGCTTTTCATCCAATGGTTTGCCAATGGCTTCCCACATGCCAGATAGCACCTCGAGCCATTCCATTTTGGCGCATTGTTCAATTTCAGTATCGGTTGGGACTGGCTTTTCTTTTACAGATTGATAGTTCATTGTGTATCCTCGCCATTCCAGTACGGGAGTATTGTCATTTGACATTTTGCGCTACCCTTCTGAGGATTTCCTCATTGCTTTCAGTAGGGGATGTTTTCATCGCAGTTCGATAACTCTTTGTGGCAGACTGTTGGGGCTTTGCAAAATCCCTGCCAATGTCAGGACTGCCACGGTCCTTGTATCCACGTAGCACACCCTCGATGTAATTCCATCGCCTCACATTGGATTTAGCTGCTTCCTGGATTGCTCGCGCTACCCAATCTGGAGAATAGGTTTGCTCGGCATCCTTGAGGGCATCCGAGATCATTGGGGTAAGAGGTCCGATGTTTGACTCATAGAGAGCGAAATTGTTTGGTGTTGTTGAAGTAGTAGTATTTTTTTCTTTTTCTTTATTACTTTCTTTAATCCCTGACTGTTGGTCACTCGTTGACCACAACCTGGTCATTGATTGACCACCCCCCTGGTCACTGTGTGAAGGCTCGTCACTGGTTGACAAGGTGCTAACAAGTGGGTGATGTACAACCAATTCCCACTCTGCAGAACCTGCTCCATTTGGATTAATGCGGCGGAAAGTACCACGATTTTCTGCTGCTTCTGCACCCGCTTTGGTGCCATTGCGTGAAAGCCCGGTGGCGGCGGCGAGCTTATTGATGCCCATGCGAAAACCTGAGCGGTGATAACCAAAGGTTTCACGGATCATCACAAGAGTTACCCGAAGTTCAGATTCATCCATCTCAGAAATTAGAGGGAAGAAATCGTTTGGGACTTGTGTATAGTTAGGTGATTGAAAACCAGAGGATAATAATTTTTTTCTTGGCATGGTTTTTCGCCTTCTAAAAATTCCTATCCACCGGCGAGGACTGCTTTGCAGCCAGCGATAGATCCTCGCCAACTTGCTTGACGTAACGATTCAAAACCTGCAGGGACGTGTGTCCCATCAACTTTGAGAGTGTCAGAATATCCACACCGGCGCGCCAACGTTCGAGGGCGAAGGCTCTGCGGAAGTCATGCGGGGAGGGGACAGGTGTCCCAGCCTGTGCAGCTCGTCGGCGTAGCATCATGCGCAATCCCGTTTCAGTGAGGCGTTCTCCCGATCTGCTGACCCAAAGAGCCGGGTTGTGATCAGTTCTAATCTTTAGATATCGTTTCAACACCTGGCGGGTTTTGTCACCCAGGTATACATTCCGCGGCTTTCTGCCTTTACCCGATCGCACCAAGATCTCACCTGTGATCAAGTCCACATCTTCGCGGTTCAATGCCAGGAACTCTGCCAGCCTTAGACCTGAGTCCAGTAGCACAAGCAGGGCGGTCCGATCCCGTGCATCGGATAATTGCCCGCGCTTACAAGTTTCCATTAGGGCTTTGATCGTCTCGATACTGACCGGATCCAGTGGCTCGAGCGGGACAAACGGCGCTTTGACCTTCTCGATGGGGTTTCGCCACCCTTCCGGCTCGACCTCATTCTCGTACCACTTCAAGAATGTTTTGACCGAACGGTAATAGCAGTGGACTCCAGCCGGTTTATGCTTCCGTTCTTCCAAATAGATCAGGAATTGGCGGATATTGTCCGCGCTTATCTGGGTGATGTCCGTGATCGCCAGGTCTGAGCAGAATTTCAGGAAGGTATTGAGTTTCTTTTCGTAGAACTCGACCGTACCCGGGGAGAGATTGCGCGAGCGGCAGGCGTGCAGGTAGATTCCCAGCCATTCTTGCAGGTCATGGTTTTGGCATGTTCCAAGTTTGAAATGCGGATGCCAGGTATTAATTTCCATGTGTCCGCCTTTTTCCTGATGGAATATCTGAAAGTATCGAGGTGGATGCAAGCACCAAGTTTGAAGAATTTTCTTGCTTCGCAATTTCCCGGGCAAAATACACAATGGCAATGCAGGCAGCTTGGTTCCTTGATCGCATCAAAACGGTTGATAATTGATCCAGATCCGCCCGTTCCTTTTTGTTGAGACGGAGGATGAATTTCAGCGGTCGTTGCGATTTTCGTTTTGTCTTTTTCATGCTGACTTCCTTTTACCCGACCTGGTTAAACAAAAAGCGGGGCAGTCCATATATAGGACTGCCCCGCGGTTTCCCGATCTGTCAGGCGTTTTTGCTAAAAATTATGTATCTTGATGATACCCCAATGGCATCAAGTTGACCTTAATTTATCATGCGATTCTGATTCTGTCAAGGAGTTAGAATTTATGTTCAGTGAATTTCCTGTCGTATAATAAGCGGACAGCGGGGCTTCCCAGCGGAAATTCAACATGAATGATAAAAAGAGACCTGCTCCCTCTGAAAACAAGAGCATCTCCATCAGCGGAGATGTGAGGGATAGCAACGTCATCATCGGGGACAATAACACCGTTAACCAAATCATCATCCAAAAATTCTTCAACATCTTCAAAAGTGACGCGGAGACTCTCGAGCAGCGCAACCGCCGCATCCTCCTCAATCACGTCGAAAACGCATGGATCAAAGGTGTGCTGGACGCATCCCTGCACGGCGCGGCATTATTGGACTTGGGCATCAAACAAGACCCCGAAGCGGTGACCAAATATCCGTGGGCAATCAAAAAGGAATCAACCGACGAAACCCTGCCCGCAGGGACATCCATGCTGGAGATTTTCGACTCCATCGGCATGGGACGTTCCCTGCTGATTCTCGGCGCGCCTGGCTCGGGCAAGACGACCATGCTGCTGGAACTCGCCCGCGGATTGATTGCCCGTGCCAGATAAGACATCCATCCGTGGTGTGTATCGCGCCGCGTTCGTGGGACCAGGCTGGCTGCGGACCTCCGCGGGTCCTGCGTTGGCATTATCTGGACTGGGTGGTTGGTGGGGCAAGGAATTCAGCACTGATGGAACAGCCGTCAACATTGTCTTGCGGGCTGGTAAATTCTCCACGCGCTTTCCTATGAAATTAGTGACAGCAAAATCATTCATTGATGGTAGGGATGGTCTTGCAATATATTATCAGACTGGCAATCCCTTCCCGTGGATGCACATCGTGGATGAACTGCGCCAAATGGATGATGGCACATTGCTTGGAATGACGCTTGCCAACATCAACGGACTGCGCAATCTGGCATTTCCCTTTACCCTGCAATTTCAGGAACATGGGTATGGACTATGATGTGATCGTGGTGGGTTCGGGGTTTGGCGGCAGTGTCGCAGCCTTACGCGCCAGCGAGAAAGGTCATCGCGTGGCGGTACTGGAGATGGGGCGACGCGTAAGTAAAACGGATATTGAAAAAGCAAACCGTTCCCCACTCAGTTTATTCTGGATGCCCGCTCTCGGTCTGAAAGGTTTCTTCACACAGACCTTTTTCAAACATGTCACCATCGTCGGTGGGGTGGGCGTTGGTAGCGGCAGCCTGGTGTATGCAGCAGTCCTGCTCGAGCCGAAAAAAGCCTTTTACCAGGATCCCGCCTGGGGTCCGCTTGGAAGCGAATTGGAATCCGAACTGCGTCCACACTACGCCACCGCATCCAAAATGTTGGGGCGCGTCACCTGCCCCACGTCCCACATTCAAGACGACCATCT
>VGOX01000061.1 GCA_016875755.1 Chloroflexota bacterium | reverse complement strand
TTATTTCGGATAATGTCTACTAATTACCAATCTCTAATTACCAATCTCTAATTACCGCTCTTCTTCAATCCTAACAACCGTCTCGCCATATTCGGCAGGGTGGGCAATAACCCGTTGAACTCTCTGCTTAATCGCCAACTGGTTGTGCCGTACAGATACACGCTGTAAGCACACGCTAGAAATGCGCTGTTTGCAAACGGCACTCGTTTCTCGTTACTCATTAACTCATCAACAAACAAGCCAGTCCCTTCACCGAACTTCACGCTCATTGCCGTCACCGCGCCAACTCGGGCGTATCCGTCCGCGAGATTTTCGGCGTTGAGGTTGTGGGTGCTGCCCGCCAGCAAAGGTAGAATGCCCGTACCGACGGTCGGATCCCACAGCCAGCGAGTCCACAGCCAGTGTTGGGTGGGGAAGGTGTTGTGTAAAAGTCCAGTAGCGAGTTCGAGAGCGAGACGCGTATCGAGCGCGTTCAACTTTTCAACAAAGGTTGCCACTCGCACAGAGGCGGGCGCTTCGCCGTGTAGTAATTGCTCGAAAATTTGGAGTGCAGGAGCTTGCTCCTGCGAATTCGCCAGCAAGCTGGCTGACTCCATATTGAAGTAATTAGTAATTGTTCGCGCGTTCGCTTTGGTGTGCGCGACAGCGGAAGCGATATCAGCGAAGGATGAAGCCAGCGAAGCAGAGTCAACTTTCAGATTAAGAAAGAGGCGGGCGTGACGTTCCGCCAATTCGTCTGCTATCGCGATCACATCTTCAGGCGCAACTTGTCCCAACGCTTCCTGCAAATTGGTTTGCAGTTCGGGGTCGTCGGGTCCCGTCTTTTGCTTGATGATGTGACTCTGTCGCTGAGGGAGCATAGTTGTAATTGGTCCTTGGTAACTGGTAATTACTATTTACCAATTACTCTTTATGCCATGACCTTGCGAGTCAAAGCCACTGCTCTTGCAGCCGCGAGACCTGCCTCAGAGATCGAGTCGTCCAGGTCTGATGGACCCGCTGCCGCGCCTGCGACGAAAATGCCAGGCACAGAAGTTGCAACGGTATCGAGACCACCCGCGCCGCCCGCTTCGATGAAGCCGTATTTGTTTTGTTGAACGCCCATCAGTTGCGCGATGGCTCGTGTGCCTGCGCTCGGCTCCATGCCGACCGATAGCACGACCATATCCATCGTCACTTCCATCGGGCGGCTCATCGTTGTGTCTTCACCACGGATCAAAAGTTGGTCGCCCTTCTTGAGCACTTCACTGATGACGCCCTTCACATAATTGACTTTATATTTTTCCTGCGCGGGCCAGTAGATTTCATTTTCCCAATAGCCATACATGCGCATGTCGATGTAGAAGATCATCACTTTGCTATCGGGCAGTTGCTCGCGCAATTCAATCGCTTGCTTGCTGGCAATGCCGCAGCAAACCTTCGAGCAATATTCGTTTCCAATTTGACGGTCACGTGAACCAACACATTGAATGAACGCGATCTTCTTCGGCGCCTGTCCGTTCGACGGGCGCACGACGTTGTGTTCCTTCAACATCTTCTCAAGATCGGTCAACGTGATGACATCGGGGAACGAGTAGTAGTTGTAGTATTGCGTAGCGCGACCTGGGTCAAAATGCTGGAAGCCCGTGGCGATGATGACTGCGCCCACGTTGAGGGACTCGGCTGCGCCGCCCGCTTCAATCTCGACGTTGAAGTTGCCAGCGCTCCCAGACATTCCCTTCACTTCGGCTTGATACTTCACTTGCACATTGGCGTTGCTCGTGACGGCATTGCTGAGTTCCGCCATCGCTTCCGACGCGTCGCGCCAGTGATGAGTGAGTTTGGCGTAACTCTCACGGTCGGGCGTGCCGCCGAGGCGTTCGCGCTTTTCAATGAGAATGACTTCCCCGCCGAGTTCAGCCGCAGACCGAGCCGCTTCCAATCCCGCAGGTCCGCCGCCGATGACTAGAATTTTGTTTGACATGTATCCTCCGAGGATAGTAATTGGTAATTAGTAATTGGAGATTGAATTGCCAGTTGCCAATTACTAATCTCTAATCTCTAATTACTTTTATCCGTACACCACGGGCTTATCCGCGTCTTCCCAGGTAATGCCAGACTTCTGCCCAGCGCGGATCAGTTCAAGGTCGTTCTGGAATTCGTCCCAGTATTTCTGCCAGTTGATTCCGAGCTTATCCAGAAACGGACGCCAGTCCGTTGAGTGCCAGTGGAACTGCACCACGCGGAAGGGATGCGCTCCCATCGCGAGTGCCGCAACTTGCGCGTCTGACAAAACGGGGATTCCCACGTTGCGGTCATGCGCTTTGGCTGAGAACTGACTCTTGTCGAGCGTGGTCACACAACCTGTGTCGTGGGTCACGGTCAGGTCAGGGTTGACTTCGTTCTTCATCACTTCGATCTTGCGCAGGGTTGAGAAGGAACGGGTGAAGTCACGCTGAACCAACACATGACGGAAACCGAAGCCGCAGCAATCGAACCAGGTCGAGTAATCGGCTACGTCAATTCCGAGCGCTTCGAGCGTGCCTGTCACAGTAGCAGTGCGTTGACCACCGTAAATGTCAGGGTCGTAGATCGCGTCTTCCGCGACGATCTTGTAGTAATGGCAGGCGGGGTGAACCGTGGCGCGGATCATGCTCATGTCCACGGTTTGTTTCTCTGCGAACTTATGGCGCATGACATGCACCCACTCGCTGTAGTGGACAAGTTCTTCAGGGATGACAAGCGGCTTGCCCATTTTGTCCAAGATGCGGCGGACTTCATCGCGCAGTCCCTTGTGGTGAACAAGTTGCTCGCGGATTTCTTTGTAATGTCCGTAGGATGTACCGCAGTGAATAGTGGGGAAATATCCCGTTTCATACGCGGCGGCAAAGTTGCGGCTCATCACCGCGGCTTGCGCAGCAGCATTGGATGTTGCCGAAGCGTAGTAGTTCCATCCTGTGCAAGAGGTCTGGTCGGTCGGGTCGAGATAATCCAAATTGAATTGGCGATGCAGCCAAAAAATGGACGAAGTGTAGCCAGGGATGTGTCCGCACTGACCGCAGGATTTGTGGTGCCAGGTGTGGTCAATCGGAATCTTCTTCGTGCGCCCAAACTTGGTTTTTACTTCCACGTGATTCTCAGGTACGCGTTGAACGACGATCTCACCCTTGGCTTCAAGTTCAAACAACGCCTCTCGAATATCATGCGTCGGCGCAACTTCGGGGTCGCGCGTCACTGCATGAGATTTACGTTCAAGGATTTCTTCTACGGTTGTCATGGTTTCAGTCATAATCGTCTCCAAATGAGAAGTAATTGGTGATTGGTAAATGGTAATTACCACTTACTATTTACCAATTACCCCTCCTCCAACTCTTCCTGCATCACATCTGCCAATAAATCGTGCAAGCCTTCGTCAATTTCCTTGATGATCTCCATGTTGCCTGTCTCGAACCAGATGGTGTAGAGTTCGAGCAGGGTCTTTCTATTCGTTTTCCACGCTGCATCCGTGACGCCGCGCAGGGTGTCCACGGGGATGGCTTTTCTCCACACGGGCATGTTCTTGGAGAACTCTCCCACCCACGGACCCCAGTCAGGGAAGAAGTCTGGCTGGAGCATATCGGGGGAAACCTGGTTGCCCTTGAGCATGACCTTGTAGATCACGCGGCTGTAGCCTTGCAAAACATCCTTAGTCTCTTGCAAACCGTTCTTGACAGCCACTTCTCGAAGCAAAGTTACAAGTCCGCCTGGGTTGTTTCCACGCGGACAGCGCAGACATGAGAAGCATTGCGCGCAATTCCAAATATCTTCCGAGATGATGTCGTACACACGTTCCACGTCTTCACGCGCCATCGCCTGAGCGATCACACGGGGTGAGTAGTCATAGAAGCGCGCCGAAGGGCAGGTCGAAACGCAAATGCCGCACTCGTAGCATCCATACAGGAAGTCTTCGTAGCGCGGGTCATTTTTCACTTCGAGAAAGAGCTTTTCCTTCTCTTCGTATGAAACTTCGGGGTGGCGATCCTGTGCTTTGCCAGGGTTCCAGTTTTCTAACGTAGTCGGCATGGTGCCTCCTAAAAAGTAACTGGTAATTGGAGATTTTGAAGCGCGAACGCCCAATTACCAATTACCAATCTCTATTCACTAAAAACCAATCACCGCATCCGCATCGCACGCCATGTCGTTGAATGCTGCGCCGCCGATCATTTCCACGCCTTCGATCATGTCGTCCATGGTGTAGCCGTGCAGGTCAAGCGAAGGCTGGCAGACGAGAAAGCGCACACCATTTTCCGCCGCCTGTTCGATGAAGAACTTCAATTCCTTGCCGCCGCCACCCTTGCGCGGAATGATGATCGTATCGCCGTTTCCTTTTGCCACGCACTGCGGACCGTTCATGGTGAAGTAAATGCACACTTCATTGTCCATCGCCGCGCCAGCCGTGGCGAGGAAGAACGGAGTTGCCGTCCGCTCAGGGTCTTTTTCACCGTGAGTTTGCACGTACAAAATCCGCTTTGTTTCAGGGTCGTTCGTCTTCCAAACGCTCATACTGCCCTCTCCTTATACTGTTATCAATTAGAAACTTGCGATCGCTTCGTCAACCGTCGCGTAGGATTTGATCTTGTCCACGATGCCGACGGTATAAAAGATGGATGTAACCAATTCGGGCGCAGATGCCATTTTCACCGGGCCGCCTTTTTTCTCTGCTGCCTGTGCGGCTTTGACAATGGCGCGAATCCCCGCCGACGACATGTAGTCCACACCTTGCATCTCCAGGACGAGATTCGCACTCCCGCCTACGGCGCTGGTCAGTTCCGCGTCCAGTTTTGAGGCGGTTTCTGAGTCAATCCTGCCGCTCACGGTGACGACAGTCGCAGTTCCTCTGGCTTCTGTTTGGATGGAAATTTTTTCCATGAATCCTCTCCTTGATCAGATGAACAACTGTACGTCTGCGTCTGCGGCAAATTCGAGGAAGGTTGCCGCGCCGCCGATTTCGCATTGTGGGATGAATTCTTCCTTCTTGAAACCAAAGACATCCATCGTCATCTGGCAGCCGATCATTTTGACATCAAGGTCAAGGCACATCTCGCGCAATTCCTCAACCGTGGCAACCCCTTTGTTTTTGAAGGTTTGCTTCATCAAACTGGTTGCCATGCTTTCAAACCCCGGTACGTTGGACATCAAAATGTTTGGCATGGGCCAGTTAAAATTTTGAAACCCTTCCGGACCAAAGGGCATTTTCATCGGCATGGCTGGGTTGCCCAGCGGTGAAACCTGCGCTTCCAGTTTTGGTTTGAGCAGGGGCAGACCGAAGAAGGTGAAGAAGATGGTCACATCCCAACCCATGGCGGCTGCCGCACTGGCAAGGATGAACGGCGGATATGCCCAGTCGAGAGTCCCCTTGCTGGCAATCAGGGCAAGTCTTTTGGGTGCATTCGGATCGGATTTTGACATGGTGCTTTCTCCGTATTAAAACAGTGGGGGTTATTTTTTCTTCAAAAAGAAGATGAACTTGCCGCCCTCTTCCATCGAGCGGAGCAGCTCATGCCCCGTCTGGCGGCTCCATGCTTCCATATCCGGGGGAGCGCCGGGGTCGGTGGCGATCATCTTTAATACCTGACCCGACTGCATTTCTTTGATCGCCTTGGTCGCTTTTACGACCGGCATCGGGCACAACATTCCGGAACAATCCAACACCTGATCTTCCTTAATCACGTCAGACATTTAAGCCTCCTTTGGGAACGGACGTATGATAATGAATTGAGGTTTGGTTTGCCATCCCGCATCCATGGGATTTTCTCTCCCCCGCACGGGGGAGATGGGTATAGCGCCAAAAATCAATTCGGATATAATCATTCGAAGATGTTTGATTTGTAAACAACTCACTTTGTGCTTTCGACAGAGGGCGAGGGGAAGCCCCGTCTTCTCTCAAAATTGCGCAAGGTGAGTACCTATAGGGTTCCCTCCTTCTTATGTTCCGTTCTATCAAAACCAACTTTCGCGCAAACCCCATATTTCTTTTTTTGGTCATTTATCGTTGGGTGTCTCTGATCCCTGCCGTGTTTATGTTAACCAGCCGTGCAGACGCGTGGATGCCCCCCGCCATCGTTTTTATCATTGCTCTGTTTGTGAACAGTGTGATCTCCATTTTCAACCGCCCGCTTAATAAGGCGGTGATGGAGTACCCCGCCTTCCTCAGCGTGGATATATTATTCTCCACATTCATCCTCGCCGTGAGCGGGGGGGTGCAAAGCCCTTACTATCTATATGCGCTCAGCCCGCTTCTGGCTGGCGCATTTTTCTTCCAAATGCGCGGCGCGCTGGTTGTTTCGGCTGTGTTCACACCACTGTACCTCTTTTCAAATTATTACGGTGGATTTGTGGATACCATGCGTGACAGCGTGGTGTTGATGACCCAACTTGCCGGCATCTGGCTCATCCCCATTTTGATTGCGTACCCTTCCACTCTGTTGAAGTCGATCAACCACGTCAATAACAATCTCGAAACCGCCCACCGCCAATTGGAAATCATCCATGACCTGACCATGCTACTGCAAGCCGCGCCCGATCTTGTCTCGGTGCAAACACAGGTACTCAACGCAGTGACCACTGACTTGGGATTTTCAAAAGCAGTGCTTGCATTGGTAGACCCCACACGTGAAGAATTGGGCGGGTGGATGGTGTTCCCGCCGGAGGAGTCCTTCCCCAACGTCATGCCGATCTCGTTGAACCCCGTGCATGGCGACCTCGTCAAATCCCTGCTCACACGCAGTCATTTCACCACAAATGGACAACACCTGCTTCCAGATGCGGAATTCAACGCCTGGCTTGCCAATGATAAATGGTTTGTACTGCCCCTGTATTTACGGGAACACCCGGTTGGCATCCTGCTGGTGGAAGAAGCAGGGTTGACCAAGGAAAAGGAAGCCACCTTGATGACGGTTGCGAATCAAGCCGCCCTTGCGCTTGGCACGACCATCCTGTGCATTGACCGCGCCCGAAGCCTTGCCATCGAAACTGAACGCAACCGCATTGCCCGTGATATTCACGATACCGTGGCGCAATCACTTTTTGGAATCACCTATTCTCTGGAAGCCTGCATTGCCATGCTTCCAGAACAAGTGGAGGACGTCAGGAAGGAACTGGTCGAACTGCGCACCCTGGCACGGGACGCGCATGACGGCGTCCGCCGCTCGATTTTCGACTTGTGGCCCTCCGCGCTGACCATCGAACTATTCATGGGCGACCTGACCAACTACGTAAGCAACTGCTGCCGATCCCGCGCATTCAGCATCATCTTCAACCACCACGGAGATTTCAACTCACTCCCCTCAGGCATGCGCAGAACCATCTACCGCATGGCACAAGAGGCGCTGGCAAATGCCGCCCGCCACTCCGGCGCAAACTCTGCCCGCCTGTGCCTGACGATTTCAAACGATGAAGTGTTTTTGGATATTTCCGATCAGGGCAGGGGGTTCGACCCCGCCATTGCCCTATCCCGCAGCCAGAACCGCGAGCATTTCGGTCTGCATGGCATTCAGGAACGCGCCCGTGTCATGGGCGGCGATTTCGAGATCATCAGCCAGCCCAACGAAGGCACGCGGATCATGATCAACCTGCCCATTCATGGACATCATCATGTCTGACCCGATTCGCATCCTCATTGTGGATGACCACGCCGTAGTCCGCAAGGGGCTGGCAATGGTTCTCCGCCTTGAACCAGACCTCGAGGTCGTAGGTGAAGCGGAGAATGGACAGGCAGGATTGGAAGCAGCGCTCCACCTCCATCCAGATATCACCCTTATTGATCTGGTCATGCCTGAAATGGACGGGCAGGCAATGGCACTTGCACTACGGAAGTCAAATCCAAAAATAAAAATAATGATGTTAACCGGCACAGAAGTGGATGACCGCGTATTTGATCTGGTTGCGGCGGGCATCGAGGGATATGTGTTGAAAAATATCGAGCCTGGCGAACTGGTGAGAGCGATTCGTGCCGTAGTACATGGAGAGGCATACCTTCATCCCGATGTGATGAAGAAGGTTGTGAGCCGGATGCACAGCCAGCCGCAACATCCCGCGCCGGCTTCATTAACTCCGCGCGAATTGGAAGTGCTTGAATGGATGGCAACGCCAAACACCTATCGCCAGATCGCCGCACAATTAAGTGTAGGGGAAGAAACGATCCGCAGTCATGCAAAGAATATTCTTGAAAAAATGAAACAGCCAAATCGCGCACAAGCCGTTATCACCGCAATGCGCCTGGGTTTGATCGAACGCTCATAAAGTCAACACCATTTTCTTTTTCAATGGCGTGCGGATATGCCAGTGTAAAAGAATAAAGGCTCTCCCGTTTCTGGCGGGAATTTTTTTACCACGAAGTGTCACAAAGGTACACAAAGGGGCATTTTGGGGCTTTTTCCTTTGTGACCCTTTGTCTCCTTTGTGGTCGAATAGGGGTTTCCCGTTATAAACGGCAGACCCAGAATAAAAAAACATTGCACGGTATTCCAAAATACCTGTGCAATGTTTTTGATTTAAGAACAAGGCGTCCATGATTTGAAATTTATCCGCCGATGTGTCTGACAGATGGGGTGTTCAGAAAATGTCGCTGGACGGGTTCGCGTGAGGCGTTGGGGGTTTGTAGCACCAGAATGAATTTCGCTTCTTCATCAAAGGGGTTGCGCCAGAGATGCGGGAGGGTCGCTTCAAAGATCAAAATATCACCAGTTTCCAAAAGGTAGATCTCGCCGTCAATGACGTATTCGATTTTCCCCTGCAAGCAATAGACGAATTCATGACCAGAGTGAACCACCTGCCGTTCGCCGCCGCTGCCAGCTTTCGGTTCAAGCGTGACCGTGAACGGCTCCAGTTCCTGTGAAGGAAGGGTTTGTCCCATACCTTCGATCACCACCCCATTGTTATCGATCTTTGGGCGCGAGCCCGCTTTCAGATGAAGGACGGACGTTGGCGATTCTTCCTCAAAAAAATAACTCATGCGCACATTCAAGGCGGTAGCCAAACTTTGCAGAGTGGCAACACTGGGCGAAGTCTCATCGCGCTCGATCAGGCTGATGGAATTGGGGGAAAGGTCTGCCATGCGCGCCAGGTCACGCTGGGAGATGTTGCGCTCGCTTCGAAGCTGCCGCAGTTTGTCGCCGAGTGAAAATGTTTTTTCCATAAATTTTCCTTGCCCAAGTAGTGCATGAGGTGTGCGTTTTTGTATTGACACCCTAATCATTCCAGAGCGCAGCCAAACACACAATTTTTTGTGACAAGACAAATACATTACGAATCGGGCAAATTGTTTAAGCAAAAAACAGGTATCCTCTCAAAAATTCGGGGGGGGAGAGTCTCTCAAGCCCAGGAGCCACTGAGGTTGAGTTCATGAGCGCGCTTTGTCACCAGAAGGGACATGGGTGGGATCTGTTTTGTTTCGGCAACACGATC
>VGOX01000060.1 GCA_016875755.1 Chloroflexota bacterium | reverse complement strand
TCACTCCAGCCTTCTGCTCCACAAATCACCGCCAGTATGGCAATGATCAGGATTTCTAGAAAAATGTGGGTCTTGGCATTTCCCGTTCGTGGGTCTTGCAACTCTCCAAAGTGTTTGAGAATACTTCTGGCGGGTTGTTTTTCCATCGCAGTGAGCCTCCCTTTTGCTCTCCGCAATTCTCTCATATTTCAAATGCGATTACCCTAGGTTGGATGATGTATCTGCACTGTTGCGGTACAATAAAAAATAAAAGGAGAATCTTAATATGGACCAAATGCCCTCGAATGAACCCGTAATGAATGAAACAAAACCAAGACCCGCTGGTTGGTTTCAGGTTTGGATCAAAGCAGTGACCAAGCCAAGTGAGACTACGTTCTATGAATTGACGGAAGACCCTGCCGCAACCGCAAAAACCGCCTATCTTTGGGCTTTCATTGCCGGGACGTTCGCAATGATCATGCAGTCGATCTTGCAGGCGATTTATACGGCAACAGGGTCAATGCCTGCGATTCCCGGGTTGGAAGAATACATGCCCAGCACTACTGGTGGGGATGCTGGTTCTACGTTTGTAGCTTTGGCGATCAGCCTGTGTCTTTCCCCTGTGGTTGGTGGTGTGTCAGTGCTGTTTTTTGCGCTTAGCACTGCCATCATTCAGTGGATTGCAAAGTTATTCGGCGGATTGGGGACCTACGATAAGCTGCTGTATGCAATGGCCGCAATCACAGTTCCGTTTACGATGGTTTCCTCAGTATTGTCCCTGTTTAGTGCAATTCCTTTTGTAGGCGCTTGTTTTGGCATTGTATCTTTGGGACTGAGCCTTTATGTGTTGGTGTTGCAGGTGATGGCTGTAAAGGGTGTGAATCGTTTTGGCTGGGGCCAGGCAGTGGGTTCTGTGTTTATCCCCATGGTCGTTTTCTTTATTGTTTTGTGTTGCTGCGTGGCTGGCTTTGCATCCCTGCTTGCACCAGTTATGAGCGAATCCTTCCAATTTGCCCCGTAGAGGAGAATTATATTTAATGGAATCTCAATCTTTTTCACCCGAACCAACTCCTGCATCTGCGCCCAAAGGTAACGAAAGCGTTTATGCCGCTGTTTCCCTGATGATGGGGCTGCTTGGTTTGTGTTCGTGGTTTATCACCCCATTTTGCGGCGGAGCGTCTGCATTTGCGGCGATTGCGCTTGGGTACCTTGCCATGAAAGACCCCGCGAAGAAAACATTGGGTATTGCCGGCATGGTGTTGGGAGTTTTAGGACTCCTCGCTGCATGTGTCAGCGGAGTCTTTTCCATTTTAGGCCCAGTGATCGGGGATGTGTTCAATCAGGTGAATCAGAACCTTGCTCCGTAAATTGGCAGGGTTGTTCATATTATTCAAGGAGAATCTACAATGGAATCGAATCAACCTGAATTTTCAAGCCCGCCTTCCGCTCCTCTGAAGGGGAATGAACGCACCATGGCGATTGCATCACTGGTTCTTGGTGTTATCAATTTGTGCGCATGGTTTTTCCCCATCTGCGGGCTTCCGCTTGGATTTATCGGCATTGTATTGGGTGTGATGGGTATGAAAGACCAGTCGCAAAAAACGATGGCAATTGCGGGTATTGCTTTGTGTTCGATCGGTCTGATTCTGGCGTGCATAAACTCTGCCTTTGGAGCATATATGGGCTTTACCGGGCAGGGCTTCCAATTCCCGCAGTAATTTTTAAAAATTAAAACAAAAAAGCAGCCTCTTGTTTTCAGGAGGCTGCTTTTTTGTTTATGGGGTTTCCGCGGGCGGGGGAATTCGATGAACACCAATCAACAACGGCATATCTGCCATATAGTAGGCGTGTTCGTATATTGTGTTCGTGCCGCCTTCGCCGTGGATGGCTTCGATCAATTCGTTCCCGTTTGTGTCTGCGCCATAGAGGGAATTCTCATGCTTCACGTTCGAAGCGCGCACGGGTTTCAGGGTCACCATCTACATGGTCGCGTATGATTTTAACGGCTACTTTACGGTTGAGCGAAATGTGTTCCCCATAATACACTTCTGCCATTCCGCCGCAGGCGATCATTTCGCCAACGCGTATATTCTTTATTATTTTTCCAGTCCAGGCACGCATTGGTGAATGATACCTGATAGTATAATTCGGAAACTTTAAGGAGAATTCATGCCCGTACAACTTGAAATAAAAATACAGGAACTGTGCTGTGCGCGTGGACTGAAAGTGAGCACGGCAGAATCCTGCACAGGTGGGTTGATCTCGCATCGCATTACCGATGTGCCTGGTTCATCGGAATATTTTATGGGTGCTGTGGTTGCGTATTCCTACGAAGCCAAAGCATCACTGTTGGGCGTTTCGTGGGATACCCTGAATGGCAAAGGTGCCGTCTCGCCTGAAACCGTGCTCGAGATGGCACGTGGCGCGCGGACTGGTTTGCAAACGGACATTGCCGTCAGTGTGAGCGGCATTGCTGGCCCGGGCGGCGGTACGGCTGAAAAACCTGTCGGCTCCACATGGATCGGCTTGGCGACTCCCGATGGCGAATGGACACGTCATTTCCTGTGGGATGGCAACCGCGAACAGAATAAAAAATATTCCTGTGATGCCGCCTTGCAGTTCATTTTAGATTACCTTGAAGGGAGCCTTGTATGAAAACCTCTGTCATCATCTCTGCCATTGCCGAGTGGATTGCTGTAAAGGAAATGTACCCGCAGTTGAAGATCGCCCAATCGCCTTATGGAGAAACGGCTGACCTTAATCTCAAAGGTTGGGATCTCAAACTGTATCACGGCGGTTGGGGCAAAATATCTTCAGCGGGCATTATTCAATACATCATCGATCACGACAAACCCGATCTCATTGTCAACCTCGGCACCTGCGGCGGATTTGAAGGTGTGGTCGAGGTTGGGGATGTCATCCTCGTTGAGCGGACCTATGTCTATGACATTGTTGAATTGATGGGTGATCTCAACATCCTCGAGTTGTACGCCTCGACTCTTGATTTGAGCTGGTTGCCAGACCCCCAGCCTCATCCCACCCGCCGCGGATTGATCGCCTCTGCCGATGGTGACCTGCCTCCCGAAAAAATCGCACACCTAAAATCAAAAGGCGCAATTGCAGGCGACTGGGAATCTGGCGCGTTGGCATGGGTTGCGAAGAGAAATAACGCGCGTCTGCTCATCCTGCGCGGCGTCAGTGACTTGGTCAGCGAACATGCAGGCGAAGTGTACAATAACCTGTCCATGTTCGAGGAACGTGCTAAAGATGTGATGAAAAAACTATTCGAGCAACTGCCCGATTGGCTGGATGGTATAAAAAAATAACAAAAGAGGCTCTTGAAAAAGAGCCTCTTTTGTTATGCGTATATTTAGGCTACTTTGCTGCAGCGAGTGCGTCTTTGATCTGCTGGGTGTGTGCGGTGAGATGGAAATTTGGCTGGAGGAGATTACTGCCAAAGCGATAGTAGCTGCCTTTGTTGGCGACGAAATCTTCGGGGATCAACTCGGTGTATGCGAGAATTTCTTCAACGGAGCGGTGCAGCGCTTCGAGCATGAGTTTGATGGACGGGTTCGCCTTGACGATTGCCTCCGCTGCCGCGTTGACATTGGTTCCAAAGCCATCGCTGGTGATCTCGTAACCGTCAATGAGACTGCTCAAAAGAATGGCATTGAAACGTTCGCCTTGAATGAGATGTGCCACGATCTCAAGCGCGCTCCATTCTTTTGGGTCGGGGCGTTGCATGGCTTGTTTGTCGCTGTAGCCTTCGAATACTTTTTTGAGATCAACAAGGGCGGGCTCAAAAAGTTCGCGGGCTTTCTTTGCAAGTTCTTTTGGATCGAAGGGAACTTCAGGCATGGGTCGTTTGCTCAATTGCATGGAAATGGTTTTCTTTTCCGCGCCGCGATAGATGACTACCCCCACGGTGTCGCCGCCTTTTTTTCCTGCTATAGCGAGCGGAAGAGTATTGAAATCGTTGGTGATGGGTTTGCCCGCCATCTCCACGATGACGTCGTCGCGCTGCAGACCTGCTTTTTGTGCGCCCATGCCGTCCACGACGCCGTCGAGGCGCAACCCTTCATGGATGGGGACTCCGAGGGTAGCAGCCTGCTCGGGGGTGAAGTCGCCTGGGAGGATGCCCAGCATGGGGCGGTGTGCGATGCGCAGGTCTATCCCTGTCTCCAGTACGGATTTGAGGTTCTGCAGGCTGTCTTCCCAGTTCTTGAGGAATTCTGTGACAGCGATCATCCATGAACCGTCATCTGGGACCGAGTGCTCGAGTTTGACATGTGTGCCGCCGCCTTTTTCCCTTACGGTGATGGTGACCTGAGTAGGTTCAGGGTCTTGATTGGAATACCACTGAAAGACGACTTTTTTGTTTTCCTCCAGCTCGATGTAGTGCCCGCTGGAGTAGAAATCGCCGCGCCACCACAGGTACATGCGTCCGCGCGGGTGCGGCTCGACAGTGGCGACGTCACACAGCCACTCGCGCAGGGTGGTGGAGTTTGTAAAAGCGCGATAGGCAAATTTGACGGGGGCGTTGACCTGAATTTCGGCGGTTACAGATGGCATGGGTGATCTCCTGTGGCGTTGGGTTTATTATGTTATACACGAAAACGGGTCAGATTGCATGCTGCTGTGGGTGGGGAAATGCGAAGTTGACAGATCGGAATATGCGGCGTTTTATTACAAAGAAAAAACTCGGATGCAAGTGGCATCCGAGTTTTTTCTTAAATTCCTAATCTTGCCCGTTCTGCTTCGATTACATCCGCTTCCAACTTCTTGAAAAGCGGACCTGGCTGATTCAATTTTTCACCCGGCTTCAAATCGCTGGGTTTCCACTGCATTCCCTCAACGCCTTTATATCTAAGTACCTTATGCGTGCCGATGGCGTCGGTTACGTCTTCGGTGTATTGCTCGCCGAAGAGCGGAGTCTCGTAAGCGAAGAATCCATGCAGGCGTTCGGAGGTGAAGGGGATGAACGGTGCGAACATGACCTTCAATGAGTCAATTGCTTTTAGCGCAGTATAGATGGTTTTCGCAGCGCCATCTTTGTCGGTTTTTACTGCGCTCCACGGTGCATTGACATCAAGGTATTGATTAACAACGGTGGCGAGTTTCATTGTCTCGCTTAGTGCGGAGCGCAGGCGCACAGCATCGAGTTCGGCACCCACAGAGTTGAATCCAGTTTCGATGGTGGCGAGCATTTCCAAGTCCGCGGGGCGAAGCGTGGTTACATCCACATTCGGCACAAAACCTTCCCAATGTTTGTAACAAAACGACAGCACGCGGTTCGCGAGGTTGCCCCACGTCGCCACGAGTTCGTTGTTGTTGCGCGCCACAAAATCCGCCCAGTCCCAATCGCTGTCTTTGCTCTCGGGCATGTTCGTCGTCAGGTAATAGCGGATAGCGTCGGGGTCGTAGCGGGTGAGGGCATCGCGTCCCCAGACCGCCCAGTTGCGCGAGCCGCTGATCTTCTCTCCCTCAAGGTTCATGAATTGATTGGCGGGCACATCGAACGGCAGGATGAGCGGCGCATTCTCTTCACCTGCAAAAAACTCCATGAACGCGCTGCCCGCGCCCATCAATTCGGCGGGCCACTGCGATGTGTGGAAAAAGATGTTATCTTTGCCAATAAAGTGGAATTGCTTCGCCTCCGGGTTGATCCACCAATCGCGCCACGCCTCTTTCTCACCTGTGAGTTGACTCCACTCGATGGGAGCGGAGAGATAGCCGATGACGGCTTCGAACCACACGTAAAGCACTTTGGTCTTCCATTGCGGCTCATCGATCGGAACGGGGATACCCCAGTCAAGATCGCGGGTGATGGAGCGCGGTTTGAGCCCTTCGCTTTCGATCTTGCGCAGCGATTCACCCAAGACCGTATCGCGCATGTGACCAGAACGCGCTTGCAGGAACTTCTTCACTTCGGGTTCGAGTTTAGAGAGGTCGAGATAGGAATGTTCGGTATCGCGCAGTTCAAGCGCGCCGTCGCCCGTAGTGGCGCGTGGATTGATGAGCTTCTCCGGCTCAAGTACGTTGCCGCATTTGTCGCATTGGTCGGAACGTGCATATTCAAATCCACAAATGTAGCATGTCCCTTCGACGTAACGGTCGGGCAGGAATTTGCCCGCGCTGGGGGAGTACCATTGCTTGCTGAACTCGCGGAATAAAAATCCGTTCTTCTGCAGGGCGAGAAACATCGCCTGCGAAACCTTGAAGTGGTTGTCACTGTGGGTGGTGGTGTACAGGTCGTAGGTGATGCCAAGCTGCTGGAACAACTCGATGAAGCCTTCATGGAAGGATTTATACACTTCCTCGACGGGCTTGCCGAGTTTATCCGCGCTCATGGTGACGGGTGTGCCATGCGAGTCAGTGCCGGTGATCATTAGCACCTTGTTGCCCTTGAGTCGGTTGTAACGGGCGAAAATATCTCCGGGCAGGTGTGAACCCGTGATATTACCCACGTGAATTTCGGCATTGGCGTAAGGCCAGGCGACAGCTACTAAGATGGTTTCAGACATAGCGTTTTCCTCGTTCTAGTTTATGGCGACCATTGATCATGGACGATGGTCCATCGTCTGCCGTCAGCGGTCGCCAAAGGCTTCCAAACAAAAAGGCTGTCCGCGAAATGGACAGCCCGTTTTTTCAGGTAGGACGAACTAACGTGCTTTCCACTTGGCGCAGAGGGGCATGTCCATTTGCAGCATGCTGTGCATGGACATCAACATGGTCATTGGCACCATTGGAAAAGCAGAAGTGAATTTCATGGTCGGTATTTTACAACAAATCCTTCAGTTTGGCGAAAGGAGAATCGGGCTCGGCTGGCTTGTGTCCACAATCCTTCTCGTTCAGATTTTCGCCGCATTCGGGGCAGAGACCTTTGCAATTGGGTTTGCACAATGGGCTGATGGGTACTTCCAACAGGGCGTATTCGCGCAGGAGTTCCGCCATGTCCAGATGGGCGTCTTCCGGGAGGAGCAGCCCCGACTCGGTTTCGAAACGTTTGTCGAAGGCGTACATCTCCGTGAAGGACCAGTCCAGTTCGTGCTCAAAATCCACCAAACAACGCACACAATTGAGGTTGGTTTCCGCAGAAAAATCTGCCTGTACGATCAAGCCTTGCGGCGTCTTGCCGACATTGACAATGCCCTCGAAATTACGCAGTTCAAGGTCATCGCCTAGGGTGATGGAATCGAATGCAAACGGGAAATCGTGGTTGTACCCGATTTCCTCATGGATGATGAATCCGACATTGAAGCGGAAGGGTTTTTTGAGACTAGGCATGTTATAAGAATGAAGGATGAAAATTGACCAAGCGGCTACAAAACTACTTGACCAAATGACCGACTAACTACACTTTACGATCCACAATGTATCGAGCCAGATTTTCCAGCGCGTCGTGTTCGGCACAGGCGGGCATGGCGGCAAGGGCGGCAAGGGCGCGTTCTACGTGTCTTTCCGCTTCGCGCATGGCTTGCTTGGATGCGTCACTGGCGCGGATGTTCTCCACAAGGTGGGTCATGTGCTCGTTGTTCGTCCAGCCGCCATTGGGCAGGGACTGCACATCCGCGTCGTTTGGATTGGCTTCAGCGTAGTAAATGGCGGGGAGTGTGACCAAGCCGTTCAATAGGTCTGAACCGAGCGGTTTGCCGACCGCGTTCTGGTCGCCTGTGAAGTCGAGAATGTCATCCACAATCTGGAATGCCATGCCGATCTCGTATCCAAATACGCGCATCGCTTCAAGCGTCGCTTCATTTGCCGGGCTGACCATTGCTGCGGCGCGGGAGGTCATTTCAAAGAGGGAGGCGGTTTTGGCGTAGATACGTTTGTAGTAATTCTCACGGTTGATGAGTCCGCGCGAGGTGAACATTTGCGTCAATTCGCCGTTGACGATGATCGCCAGCGTTTCGGAAAATAATTTCATCAGCGGCAGGTGATCGGTTTCGGCGGCGAGTTTGGCGGCGCGCGCAAAGAGGAAGTCGCCCGTCAACACGGTGGCTGGCGGTGACCAGCGCGCATTGAGCGTGGACATGCCCCTGCGCAGCAGTGCGCCGTCGATCAGGTCGTCGTGGACGAGGGTGGCGGTGTGCAGCAACTCAACTGCGGCGCCGAGGGTGACGAGCTTCTCCAGCGGGGCATCCAGCATGTTTCCGACGAGCAGGCTGAGGGTGGGGCGGACGCGCTTGCCTCCAGCCGCGAGCAAATGTTCCAGCGCGGCGCGCAGGTCGGGATGAGAATCATCTGCCTGTGCCCGCATTCGTTCTTCAACGAGTTTGATTTCTTCTGTTACAGGTGAGAGAAAAGTTACCGCGTTCAAATCAGTCTCCCCATGCGAAGAGCCGTTCCGCGTTGGCGGTGGTAATGACGGCGATCTCAGCAGGGCTTTTGGAATGTATTTCTGCTATTTTATCAGCAATATGGCGCACAAAGGCAGGTTCGTTGCGATTTCCCCGCCGGGGTACAGGGGCAAGGAACGGCGAGTCGGTTTCGATGAGAATCTTCTCAAGCGGTAATTGTCTGATAATTTCGCGTTTTTGTTCGGCATTTTTATAGGTGACAGGACCCGTAATGCCGATGTAAAAATTCAGCGCCAGCCCCTTTTGGGCAGTTTCGAGCGTACCATTGAAGGAATGAAGGACACCAGGCTGTTCCGCCAGATTGCCGCTCAACCCGCTTTGCCACTCGGTCAAAATGTCGAGCAAGTCCACTGAAGCCTGCCCAAACCATGCATCGTCTTCCTCGCGCATGTGGATGACGACGGGTTTGTTCACTTTTTTGGCGAAGTGCAATTGTTCTTTCAATGCCTCGCGCTGAAAGGCGCGTTTTTCAGGTTCCTTTACCCAATAATAGTCAATGCCGATCTCGCCGATGGCAACCACTTTGGGATGTGTTGCCAATTGTTTCACCTGTTGAAAGGCGCTTTCGGAAAATTCATCCAGATCGGTGGGATGGAACCCAACCGCCGCATACACACTCGGATTTTGTTCTGCCAACTGCACCGCCTCTTTACTGGACTTGTGGTGGAGTCCTGGTACGAGCAGCCGAATCAACCCTGATTCATTCGCGCGCTGGATGACTTCTGCGCGGTCTGGGTCGAATTTATTGTAATCAAGGTGACAATGAGTATCTGTCAGTTGCATAGCGTTGCGATTATATCAGCCGTCTTTGGCGTAAAATACAAAACAGATGAATTTTAGGGAGTTTATGAGTTTTTTGTGACATTCATCTATTTGTGTACATGATTTTTTATTGGCGCTTTTTCGATGAATAGCGAAACAAATACTTGGAGTGAACGATGAAAAAGACGATACTTGCATTTATGATCTTCATCTTGCTAACGAATTAAGGATTGATGCGGCGGGAATGGAGAAAGTGAAAAGAAATGGAGAAGGTGCCGCCGCATCTGTCCTAGTTGAACTAAGCCGTATTTGGAAAAAGAAGCCAGGTGGA
>VGOX01000059.1 GCA_016875755.1 Chloroflexota bacterium | reverse complement strand
CTCCGACCCACCAATTCGATATTAATTCACAGACCTATAATAAGAAGATGCCCTTTGTGGTCATTGACCGCGCGATTGAGTCAAACGACGTGGACATGGTCTTGCTGGATAATATCGCTGCGGCATATGAATTGACCGAGCACCTCATCAACAATGGTTACAAAAAACTGGCAGGCTTGTTCGGTGACGCCAGTACGACTGGTCAGGAACGCAGCCGCGGATTTCACAATGCGCTCAAAGATCATCAATTGAATCCTGTTGCGGCGCATTTCATTGCTCCGCGCATTCAGCAGGGCTATGAAACAACGATGACCTTATTGAACCAGCCCAACCGCCCCGACGCGATCTTTACCAGTAACAGTTTGCTCACGGCGGGAGCCTACAAAGCTGTGCGCGATAGCAAGTTGAACATCCCTGCCGATGTGGCGCTTGTTGGCTTCGACGAAACTACCTGGGGCGCGTTGGTCGACCCGCCCGTCACCGTCATCGAGCAGCCGACGGAAGAGATCGGGCGCACGGCAACAGAACTTCTTTTTCAGCGCATTCAAGAACCAAGTCGTTCGCCGAAAACAGTTATTTTGAACGGGTCATTGATCGCGCGAGGGTCGAGTGTGAAAGGCAAGTAATTGGTGATTAGTGATTGGTAATTAATTAGCGGGCTGCAAGGATGGCTAATTTCTCACGGATGATCTTGGAGTTGTGACGGACATCGGTGGGAAATTTTTTTAAGAAGAGAAACGTTTGGATCTCTGCGGCTTGGGGGTGAGAGGCGGCAAGTGTTTTTAGTTCGGCAATTATTTTTTCTTTGCTCACTTTCGCCCCGCGCTCCAACTCCACCCACAAGATGGGTTTACCATTTATGCCAACGAGTGCTGTCCGAAACACGAGCGGATGCGCGTTGAAAATGTTTTCGATCTGCTCTGTGAACATTACATCATCCTGCGTGATCACGCGATGCGATTTTCGTCCGCAATACCACAGCCTGCCTTCGTCATCGAAATAACCCGCGTCACCCATGCGGTGAATAACGTCTTCGCGGTATTCGATTTTCGAGATTCGATTCGACTCTGGGCGATTCAAATACTCGCGCGTCGTGGCTGGACTTTTAACTGTGATCTCCCCAATGACATTTTTTTCCACTTCAAGTGAATCCTGCCACTCTACAAGCGGTTCATCGGTGATGGGGATGATGCGTACCGTCACACCTTCAATGGGCTTCCCAAGACAGATCCCTGCACCATTTTTTGTTTTCTCTTCCAAGCCAAATATTTCGCGGCTTTCCACTTTGGCAATGGGTAGCGACTCTGTCGCGCCGTAAATACCGAAGAGGTCGGTATGGTCCGCCAGCAATTGGCGGAATCTTTGCTGGAGGTCTAAAGTCGCTGGCGCGCCTGCGGTGATGATGCGTTTGAGAGATGCGAGCTTCACCCTTCGACTTCGCTCTGCTCCGCTCAGGGCGAAAGTGGAGAGAATATCCAACACCACGGGCGAGGCGAACATGTTGGTGACGTTGAATTTCTGAATCGCGGAAATCACTTTGGCGGGGTCGGTTTTGCCTGGGATGGGGAAGTTGATGTCTGGAATCACGGAGGTGACGCCGAGCAGAAGGTCGATCAATGCGTAGAGGGGGAAGGCAGGCAGGTCAATTTCATCTTGTGAGATGTTGAAGGTGTTTTGGAGCAGGTCCAGTTGGGCGGTGAGGTTGGCTTGGGTGTAGAGGGCTCCCTTGGGCAGACCCGTGGAACCGCTGGTGTAGATGATGGCGGCTGCTGACGATGGACGGCGGACGATGGCCGATGGAAGGACCTTCGACGTTTGACGTTTGACGTTTTCAATTGTCAAATTGTGTTTTACTGAGTTCTTTCCCCAGCCAAACATCATCCGCAAAGTATGGGTTAGTGCGTTGCCGATGAAAATGTCGGGTTTGGATTCTGCGAGCATTTCGCGGACTTTTCTCAACCCCACGGCAGGGTCGAGGATGATGGGGACGATGCCAAATTTGAGCAGGGCTAAAGCAAACGGGAAGAAGTCTGCGCTGGGGGGCGTTAATAGGGCGGCGGTGAGGCCTGGGGTCAGCTGGCAGGCTTGGAGTCCAAGAAAGAAGCGGTTTGATCGGTCGAGAATATCCCCGTAGGTGAGAGTTGTCCAATTTTGTTTATTGAAATATATGAAAGCGGGTTTGTTGGGATGACGCTGCGCGTTTTGTTCGAATCTTTCAAAGAGTATCATGGTCAAAATTGTATCCCTTTATCGGGATGTTTGTCACCATTGTGTGGTTATGTTTATTACTGTGATTGCAGGATGTGTGGACAAATAATGAAATAGGGGCGTTGTATCTTTACTGCGAATGGATAATGCCGAGCAGCGACTGGTGTGGTTTGGTTGTGGCACGGAGGCTCCTATGCCCCAGATGACAGATGAGAGAGTCCGAGCGGGGTTAACCCACGAGGAAGACCTTTCCCTATTACATGAAGTCAGCATGAAGACTGCGGGTGTTTCGCGGCTGGAGATGTGCATCCAATGCGGAACGTGCGGGGGCTCCTGCCCCGCCGCACAGGACATGGACCACACGCCGCGCATGTTGTTCGCGATGCTGCGGGCGGGGATGCGCGAAGAGGTGCTGCGCAGCAACACACAATGGATCTGCGTCTCGTGCTATCACTGTGTGGTGCGTTGCCCGCAGGAGGTACACATTGCGGATGTGATGTATGCGCTTAAGGGGATGTCGATCAGGGCGAAACTGTATGCCGATTCAACCGCCCCC
Organism: Chloroflexota bacterium; assembly: GCA_016875755.1. GTDB lineage: Bacteria > Chloroflexota > Anaerolineae > Anaerolineales > Villigracilaceae > Villigracilis. Next base: position 6,769 of record VGOX01000059.1, on the reverse strand, counting down.
GATTTTTCGCAGACATTTATTGATATGGTCGAGTCGTATGGGCGCAGTTTTGAAATGGGGCTGGCTTCGCGCCATTACTTGAAACACTTTCCGCTGCGGCTGCCGGGGATGATGCCGATGGGTCTGGGGATGATCTTTAAGGGGCGCATGGCGCTGGTGCCGAAGAAGATCGAACAGATGGATCAGTTGAAAAAGATATTGGACCGCGCCAAGCAATTGGAGATGATTTCATGAAAAAATATCTTTTATACCCAGGTTGTTCGATGGAATCCAGCGGCAGGGCGTATCGCGATTCGATCAATGCGATTGTGGAGCCGCTCGACCTGCACTTTGAGGAAATTGACGATTGGAACTGTTGCGGCGCGACGGAATATCTCGGCATCAACCTCATCCCTGCTTATTCATTGATCGCGCGGAATCTGGCGCTGGCGGCAAAGCAAACGCATCCTGTCAACGGGACAGAGGGTACGCGTACGGTAGTTGCTCCCTGCTCGGCGTGTTACCTCAACCTTGCCAAGGCAGATTACTACATGCAGGAACGTCCGTCGCTGGGTGTGAAGGTCAATGAGGCGCTGGCAGCGGGTGATCTGCAATACACGGCAGGTACGCTGGATGTGCGTCACTTGATCGATATTCTAGTGTACGACGTGGGACTGGAGAAAATTCGCAGTGCGGTGGTTCGTCCGCTGCATGGGTTGAAGGTGGCGCCGTATATGGGATGTATGTTACCGCGGCCTGATTACCAGCATCGCTGGTCGGACCATGAACATCCCACCGAGTTGGATGACCTGCTGCGCGCGCTGGGTGCGGACGTGATCGATTATCCGCTCACGACCAGTTGCTGCGGCGGACACATGACTCAGATCGGGCCTGAGACTGCCTTCGAATTAATTCGCCGACTCGTGGCTGACGCAGATGAGCGCGACGCGCAATTGATGGCCACGGTCTGCCCGATGTGCCAGATGAATGTGGATGCCTATCAGAACGAAATGAATCGTTTCTTCGGTACGGACTATCACATGCCGATCCTGTTCTTTACGCAGTTGATGGGGCTGGCATTCGGACGTGAACCGAAGGAACTGGGCATCGGTGTGGAACTGGTCAACTCGCGGAATGCGCTGGCACACATCGGCGTGGAAGTGCCTGTGACGCAGGAGCCTACCGCGCCGAGGAAAAAGGTCGAAGGGCTGCCCATGCCGCGTCGCTGGACCAAGCACGAGGGTAGGAAGGAGGCGGTGAAATGACAGAGAAAGTCGGAGTTTATGTCTGTCACTGCGGGTCGAATATCGCCGGGACGGTGGATGTCGAGGATGTCGCGCATTGGGCGGCGGAAAAACTCGGTCATCAGGGTGTGATCATTGCGCGCGAGTACAAGTTCATGTGTTCGAGTTTGGGGCAGGAGTTGATCGAGAAGGACATCAAGGAACTCGGGCTGACGCGCGTGGTGGTGGCGGCATGCTCGCCGCATTTGCATGAAAAGACGTTTCGTATCGCAGCGAAGAATGCGGGCTTGAATCCGTATCTCGTGGAGTTGGCTTCGATCCGTGAGCAGGTTTCGTGGGTGCATTCGGATAAGGTTGTTGCCACGGCAAAGGCGAAAGCGGTGGTATCGGGCGCGGTGTCGAGAGCGATTCAGAATGCGCCGTTGGAAGAGTTGAAAGTCCCGATCAACTCGAACACTTTGGTGGTGGGCGGCGGGATCGCGGGCATTCAGTCGGCGCTGGAAATTGCAAACGCGGGATTCCATGTGTATCTCGTCGAGCGTGAACCGTCGATTGGCGGACACATGGCGCAGTTCGATAAGACCTTCCCGACGCTGGATTGTTCGGCTTGTATTCTGACGCCGCGCATGGTCGAGGCGGGGACGCATCCAAACATCACGTTGTTGACGTGGAGTGAGGTCACGAATGTTGCGGGGTACGTGGGCAACTTCCATGTGACTATTAAAAAGAAAGCGCGCTTTATCAACGAAGAACTTTGTACGGGCTGCGGCATTTGTCAGGAAAAATGCCCGAAGAAGGTCATCGACGATGTGTACGAAGCGGGGCTGGGATACCGCAAAGCGGTCTACACGCCGTTCGCGCAAGCCGTGCCGAACTTCCCAGTGATGGATAAGGACAATTGCACTTACTTTGAAAAAGGGACATGCAAGGCGTGCGAAAAATTCTGCCCGACGGGCGCGATCGATTTCAACCAGCAGGATGAACTGCTCCATATTGACGTTGGCAATATCGTGCTCGCCACAGGCTACGACCTGTTCGATGCACGGCGCGTGAGCAACTACGGATACGGTCGCCTGCCGAATGTATTCACCAGTTTGGAATTCGAGCGCCTGTCCAATGCAGCGGGACCGACCAATGGCAATATCGTCCTGCGCGATGGCAAGACCGCGCCAAAGAGTGTCGGCATCATTCACTGCGTCGGCTCGCGTGACCGAAACTTCAATAACTATTGCTCGGTCATCTGCTGTATGCAGGGATTGAAGTTCGCGCATCTCGTCCATGAACGGACGGGCGCAACGGTCTATAACTTCTATATTGACATGCGCACCGCGTACAAAGCCTACGACGAGTTCTACCAGCGCGTGCTCGAAGAAGGGACATTGTTCGTGCGCGGCAAAGTGGCAGAGGTCACAGATGCGGCGCGGTATTCCAACGAAAAAGGCAAGCTCATCATCCAGACCGAAGATACGCTGGCGGGCAAACAGCGGCGCATCCCTGTGGATATGGTCATCCTTTCGAGCGGATTGCAGCCGCGTCACGACGCGAAGGAAGTCGGCAAACTCTTCGGCATCTCCTGCTCAATGGACGGCTGGTTCACAGAAAAACATCCCAAGCTCGATCCTGTCGCCACGATGACAGAAGGCATTTACATCGTAGGCTGCGCGCAGGGACCGAAGGATATTCCGTCCAGTGTGGCGCAGGGAGCGGCAGCTTCGGCGCGTGTGTTGGACAAAATTTTGCAGAAGGAAGTTGCGCTCGAGCCGATCAAGGCGACGGTCAATAAAGAGATGTGTTCGGGCTGCCGCATTTGCAATGGACTGTGTCCGTTCAACGCGATCGGTTTCCTTGCCGATGACAACGTCTCCGAGATCAACCCCGCGCTTTGTCAGGGTTGCGGCACGTGCGTGGCGGCTTGTCCTGCGGGTGCAATCAGCGGCACAGGCTTCAGCAATGAACAGATCATTGCGCAGATCGATGGGTTGCTGATGCGCAATCTCGAACCAGCCTAATTCGTCATTGCTTCGTCGGGCAAAGAACAAGATCGCCCTCGCAATGACGGAATGGAGAAGATCATGACCGACCATAATTTCGAACCGACCATCATCGGCTTCACTTGCAACTGGTGCAGTTACCGCGCCTCGGATTTGGCGGGGACGGCGCGCATGAAGTATGCGCCGAACGTGAGACTCATCCGCTTGATGTGCTCTGGTCGCCTCGACCCTACCTTTGTGCTGCGTGCTCTTTCAGAGGGAGCGGATGGTGTGATGATCACTGGCTGTCACCCGGGTGAGTGTCACTACATCGAGCAGAATTACAAGGCACTGCGCCGCTTCCTCCTGCTGCGACGGGTACTCACAGGGCTGGGCATCGAGCCTGAACGTGTGAAACTCGTCTGGGCAAGTGCGGCGGAAGGTGCACGGTTTGCCAGCGAAACCACTGCATTCGTGGAAGAGATTCGCAAGTTGGGACCGTTGAATTGGGGAAAGGATGAAGGAGAAAGGAGAAAGGATGAAGAAGGCAATAAAAATTCATCCTTCATCATTCAGCCTTCATCCTTTGAAAAGGAGGTGCCAGCATGACAGTCAATGGCAGCAAACCAAAATTCGCAATGTACTGGGCAGCCTCTTGCGGCGGATGTGAGATCGCCGTGTTGAACACCCATGAAAAAATATTGGATGTAGACGCGAATTTCGACGTCGTTTTCTGGCCCGTGGCAATGGATGCAAAGTACAAGGATGTTGAAGCCATGGAAGACGGCTCGATCCTGCTCACGCTTTTCAACGGCGGCATCCGCAATGACGAGAACGAGCATCTTGCCAAACTTCTGAGGCGGAAATCACAGATCATGGTCTCTTTCGGGTCATGTGCCTGTGAAGGTTGTATTCCCGGGCTGGCAAACCTTAGCCCCGTCGGTGACATTGTCCACGCGGCATACAACACCATCACAACTGACAATCCAAATGAGATTTATCCACGCATCTCATATGACGTGCCTGAAGGCGAACTGCACATTCCAAAACTGGCAAAGGTGTTACGTCCGCTCGACCTCGTTGTGGATGTAGATTGCTACATGCCCGGCTGCCCGCCGGAGTCGCATCAAATCGCGGCGGTGATCGATCTGGTCATCAAAGTGGTCAAAGGGGAAGCCGAACTCCCGCCGAAGGGATCAGTGATCGGCGCGGGTGATTCGACGGTCTGTGATGAATGCCCGCGTGCGCGGAATGTCAAATCCATCAAGGAATTCAAACGCATTCAGGATATCGCTCCCGTTGACCCCGACCTGTGCCTGCTCGAACAGGGTATTCCGTGCAACGGCCCTGCCACACGCAGCGGATGCAATGCGCGTTGTCCCGCTGTGGGAGCGCAATGTATCGGCTGTTATGGTCCCGCCGAAGGTGTGATGGATTACGGCGCGAGACTCATCACCGCGTTTTCGTCCGTGATCGATGCGAACACGACGGAGGAAATTGACCGCATTCTCGATGGTATCCCTGACCCGACCGGGCAGGTATACCGCTTCAATCTGGCTGGCTCCCTGCTGAAGGCGAACAGGGACGCCTGGAAGGTGAAATGAAATCGGAGGATGACATGAACACCAAACCCACTGAACAAGCCGAACCCATGGAAGACCGCAATGCACTGCTGGAGAGAGCCCTGATTGAAGAATATCTCAACGACAAAGGCTATACCCACGAAGACCTCAAGAAACTCCCCGCCGACCTGGTTGAGAAATTGATGAAGGAAGCTTCGCAATACGCTTCGCTCAAGATGGAAGAGGTTTCGGCGCGGGCGCATCTCATCAAGGAATTGCACGACGACGCTTCATCGCTTGAAAAATGAAAATGCAAGGATGAAGGCGAAATGATGAAGGATGAATGGAATCTGTAAAACTGATCCCGCCTATGTTTTCATCCTTCATCATTCATAATTCATCCTTTCAAAGGAGTCCCCATGACCCAACGAATCAGCATTGACCCCGTCACCCGCTTGGAAGGACACGGTAAGATCGAGATATTCCTCGACGATGCAGGGAATGTTGCCAACTCCTATTTTCAAATTCCCGAACTACGCGGATTTGAACGCTTCGTGGTCGGACGTCCCATTGAGGAGATGCCGCTCATCACCAACCGCATTTGCGGCGTGTGCCCGGAGGCACATCACATGGCGGCGTCCAAAGCGGCAGACGCAGTGTACAAGGTCGATCCGCCGCGGACGGCAAAGCTGCTGCGCGAACTTCTTTACATGGCGTTCTACTGCACCGACCACACCACGCACTTCTATGCACTGGGCGGACCTGATTTCGTGATGGGACCCGATGCCCCCGTCGCCGAGCGGAACATCCTTGGCGTGATCCACAAAGTTGGGCTGGAGATCGGCGGCAAGGTCATTCAGATGCGCAAGTATGGGCATACGGTGGTGGAGATGCTGGGCGGGCGCAAGGTGCATCCGTGTTCGTCCATTCCGGGCGGGATGACAAAAGGCATCACCGAAGAACAGCGCAAAGAGATCGAAGACATGGGCAAATGGGCGGTGGGCTTCGCGCAGTTCAGCCTGAAACTTTTTAATGATATCGTGTTGGGAAACAAAGCCTATGTGGATTTGATCCTTGGCGATGTATATACCCATCACACCTATTACATGGGTTTAGTGGACGATAACAACAAGGTCAATTTCTACGATGGCAAAGTCCGCGTGACCGACCCGAACGGCAAAGAATTTTGCAAGTACGCACCACATGAATATATGCAGCACATCGCTGAACATGTGGAGCCGTGGACATATCTCAAATTCCCCTATCTCAAAAACATTGGCTGGAAAGGTTTCGAAGATGGCATTGACTCGGGTGTGTATATGGCAACCCCGCTTTCGCGCCTCAATGCATCTGATGGCATGGCAACTCCGCTGGCGCAGGAGGAATATGAAAAGTTCTACGCCACACTCAGTGGCAAGCCTGTGCATCAACGCCTCGCCACACATTGGGCGCGCCTGATCGAATTGCTGTACGCCGCAGAACGCTGGGTGGAGTTGGTCACTGATTCTGAGATCACGTCACCGAACGTGCATGCCAAACCGATGGAAATCCCCACCGAGGGAGTCGGCATCGTCGAAGCGCCGCGCGGGACTCTCACGCATCACTATTGGACCGATGAACGGGGCATCGTGACCAAAGCGAATCTTATTGTTGGCACCACCAATAACTATGCGCCGATCCAGATGTCCACGAAGAAGGCGGCGGAGAGTCTCATCAAGAATGGGGTCGTGAACGAAGGTCTGCTCAACATGGTGGAGATGGCGTTCCGTGCCTATGACCCATGCTTTGGGTGCGCCACCCATTCGCTGCCCGGGCAGATGCCTCTGGAGATCACCATTCGCGGCGCGGATGGGAATCCTGTCGAAGTGTTGAAGCAGTTCTGTTGACCTTTAGTTTCCGCTAACTGGAAATGGCAAAGAAGAGAGGTAATGGTGTAAAGCGTGGTAATCTTGTTTTGCGAAAAAGAAATTCCACAACACCATTACCGAGATGAATCATACCATAGCCGTTTTGA
>VGOX01000058.1 GCA_016875755.1 Chloroflexota bacterium | reverse complement strand
AAGTCCCGAAAGGGTTTGGGTAAAAGATGAAACGGATTTTCATAATTTTTGTATGGGTAACGCTCTTTAGCTTAACGGGGTGTTCAGGGTTGCCCTCTTATAACACTTATACACCGCCAGAAAATTCACTGTTTTTGATAGAGTTCGACTACCCAGCAGATTGGAATTGGGATGTCAATGCTAAAGGGCATGTTATTGCGTTTAATCCCAATGGCGAGGGCGATTTTGGCGTTTTTGTTTACGAGAAAGAAACATTGAATGAAATCACCAACGAAATGAATGAAGATTTACAGGCAAGGTTTCTTTATGGGGCAGATCGTGATGCCTATATCATCTTTGATCCTGTTGCAATTGACGATCATCAGGCAAAACATATCACCCTAAACCTTCCCGCGAATCCAAGACAAAGGCACGAAAATGCACGGATACAAGAAACCTACTATTTGGTCGTTGGTAACCGATTGCATATCATTAGACTCAATATTGAGAAAGACCAGCGCCATAGCGCGTTTGGGCGTAGCTTTGATCATGTCATCGAAACCATCAGGGTGATCGAGGAGTCGTCCGCGCCATAAAAGCGCGTGATTCCATGTGAAAAAATGTATAATACATAAATATCAGGCACTGGGAGCAACAAAGATGCACCGAAAAAATAAGGCTTCACCACAGAATTCCTCCAACGACAAAAAGAGTATTATCATCCACGGTGATGTAAACAATTCGAATATCATTATTGGGGACAATTCAAGTTTGCATATAACTTCTTCTTCACAACAAGCATCAGAAAAAATACCCGCCAGCACACCGCCGCTTGTTGTGTGATCCGACTCTGAGACATCCAAACTCATCCCATTTCTTTGTTATGCAAAAGAAAACTCGACCAGCGTCCGCGAATTTCGTGAACGCTTGCGAGTGGAGAGTTGGATCGACCCGTGGTTTGACGAGGAGGATTTTTTGCCTGGTGAAATGTTGGAGGCGAGCGTTGTCAATGCAGTGCGTCACTCCCATGCGGTGATCATATTTTTGTCATCACATGCCGTCCGTGGAGAGGGATTTTCCCATAAAGAATTGAAACTTGCTCTGGATGCCGCCGCCGAAAAACCAGATGGGACGATTTTCATCATTCCCATTCGGTTGTACGATTGCGAAGTGCCAGACCGTCTGGGCCCCTATCAGTATGTAGATTATTTTGGCGATGATGAGCATAAGGATCGTGTTTATAGTAGTTTGATCGCCGCTCTAAAAATACGTGCAGAAAATCTGGGAATAAAAATATAGGGTTAATGTCGAAGTAAAAAGACCTCCATCACGGAGGTCTTTTTACTTCTCACGTATTACTCGTCACTCACTTTACTTCTTCGCCTTTTCCTTCGCCGCCTTCAACAATCCCACGAACAACGGATGCGGCTTCATCGAGCGGGAGAGGAACTCAGGGTGGAATTGACTCGCTACCATGTACGGGTGATTCGCCAGCTCTACGATCTCGACCAGTTTTCCGTCAGGTGAAAGACCAGAAAAGACCATGCCGTGTTCCTTGAAACGTTCGCGGTAGGAGTTGTTGAATTCAAAACGGTGACGATGTCTCTCGTCAACCTTCGGGACTCCGTAAGCGGTGGCCGCCTTCGTCCCTTTTTGAAGCAGGCACGGGTACAGTCCGAGGCGCATGGTGCCGCCCATGTCGGTGATGGCGCGCTGGTCGAGCATCAGGTCAATGACCGGGTGTTCGGTGCCGCGGTCAAATTCGGAGGAGTTGGCGTCTTCCAGATCCAGCACGTTGCGCGCGAACTCCACGCACATCACCTGCATTCCCAAACACAGGCCGAGATAGGGGACGTTATTCTCACGTGCATAGCGTGCCGCGAGAATTTTTCCTTCTACGCCGCGCGAGCCGAAGCCGCCAGGCACGAGCACGGCATCCGCTTTTTTGATTGCGTCCCAGCCCTTATCTTTTTCGAGGTCAGCGGAATGAACCCACTCGATCTCCACTTCCACATGGTTGGCGAGCGCGGCATGTTTGAGCGCCTCACGCACCGACATGTAGGCATCCTGCAATTCGACATACTTGCCGACCAGCGCCACCTTCACTGTCGGTTTTTGCGTACGTACTTCCTCGACCAGTTTTTTCCATGGGCGCATGTTCGGCTTGCGCGTGGATTTCAGGCCAAGTTTCTTCAACATCAATTCGCCCACGCCCATTTTTTCAAGCAACAGCGGAACTTCGTACAGCACTTCCGCAGTTTTCATGGGGATGACCGAATCTTTTTCCACGTCACAGAACAGCGCGATCTTTTCACACAGACCTTTATCCACATCCTGATCGGCGCGCGCGATGATGACGTTGGGCGAGATACCGATGGAACGCAACGCCGCCACCGAATGCTGCGTGGGCTTTGTTTTGATTTCACCCGTCGCGCCGATGGTCGGCAGCCAGGTGACATGGATGAAGAGACAGTTTTCGCGTCCCACCTCATTGCGCAGTTGACGCAGCGCCTCAAGAAACGGTTGCGACTCGATATCGCCGACTGTGCCGCCCACTTCGAGGATGACGATCTCTGCGCCTGTTTCCTTCTCCACCAGTCCGATACGGCGCTTGATCTCATTAGTGATATGTGGAATGACTTGAATCGTCCCGCCGAGATAATCGCCGCGGCGTTCCTTCGAGATGGTTTCCGCATACACCTGCCCTGTTGTGAAATTGCTGACACGGCTCAAGCGAATGTCAATGAATCGTTCGTAGTGACCAAGATCGAGGTCGGTTTCGGCGCCGTCATCCAACACATACACTTCACCATGCTGGTACGGTGACATCGTCCCCGGGTCTACATTGATGTACGGGTCGAGCTTCTGCACCGCCACCTTGAAACCGCGCTCCTTCAACAGCAAGCCAGTCGCCGCCGCCGTCACGCCTTTCCCAACCGACGACACCACGCCGCCTGTAAAAAATAAATATTTTGTTGCCATAATTTTCTCCTTCATAACTCCCTTCCCCTTTAGGGGGAAGGGCAGGGGATGGGGGTATAAACAAAGAGAATGGGGAGGGCGTTTAAGCCCTCCCCATTCGGGGGGTTACAAACTATTTCGGAAAAAATTGTTTCCGTATCATCCGACCAATTTCACTAGGTCTTCCGCTGCGCGCCGCATCTCGAGGAAGATCATACCGAGCTTGCCTTCCTGCCTGGTCATTGCGGTCAATACGGCTTCATCGCCGATGGCGGTCAAAACGATCGCGCCTTTGTCACCTTTGATGTACACCTGCTCCAGACCACCGCGCCCAAGCTCGCCCGAAATGCGCTCGCCGAGGCTCAACATTGCCGCAGACATGGCGGAAACACGGTCTTCTTCCACACCCTGCTGCAGGGCAGATGCCATGATCAAGCCGTCAACAGAAACAACGGCCGAGGCTTCAATGTCAGGGGCGGAGGCTTGCATGTTTCGCAGACGTTCCACTATTTGGTCAGAGCGGGAAAGTGCCATAAATCGGTCTCCTAAACAGGTTCATTCAATATCTTGGACGGATTGAGTTTACCAGAAAAATCTTTATTCGAGAATTGCATGCACATTTCAATTCATTTTCAACTTCTCCAGCACCGATTTCCGTGCAGAATTTGACCCGAACTTCCCTTCATGTTAAACTTACCGATTGCCATGCTCAAAGCATTTTTCTCGTTAATCATCATTTTTCAGGAATTAACCCTCGCGATCACTGCCCCTCAGGCAGGGGAGATCCTGCGCGGGGATGTTTCGATTCGAGGCAGGTTGGATACCCCGAATTTCGCCTCAGCAGAGCTGGCTTTCACCTTTAATGAAAGCGCCTCAAACCCCGCCGCCACTTGGTTCACCCTTCAAACATTTTCCCAGCCGACAGTGGATTCCACCCTAACCGTCTGGGACACCACCACCGTCACCGATGGTGACTACGCCCTGCGCTTGCGCGTCTACCTGCTGGATGGCTCGTTTCAAGATGTGCTCATCCCCGATTTGACGATCCGCAACTACACTCCAGACCCAACACCCATCCCAAGAGACACACCCACTGCCGCCCCAACCCTGCCGTCCTTTTCACAATTCAATGCCGACCCTTCTTCTTCGACTTCAGCAGAACCTACAGCGATCATTTCCTATCCCACAGCCACCCCGCTGCCGCCGAACCCCGCCTCCCTTGAAACAGACGCGATCCTCACCACCTTTGGAAAAAGCGCGCTCATCCTCCTTGCCTTATTTGGATTTATTTCCCTCCTTCTTCGCCTTCGCAAAACTGCCTAACATTTGACATTGGAACCTAACCCATGACACAAGAACCCTATCTCATCATCGGCCTCGGCAACCCGGGACGCGAATACAAAGAAACCCGTCATAACATTGGCTTCATGCTCATTGACCACCTCGCCGAACGCATTGGCGCACGCGGCATGAAAGTGCAATCCAAGGCGATTACTACTTCCGCGCTGTATGAAGAACACAAGGTCATCCTCGCCAAACCGCAGACGTATATGAATTTATCAGGTCAATCAGTGCAGGGACTTTTGAACTTCTACAAGATCCCCACGTCCAATTTGTTGATCGCGCACGATGATCTCGATATTCCCTTTGGCACGCTCCGCATCCGTCCTACAGGCGGGCCAGGCGGTCAACGTGGCATGGCGAACACCATCGAATTACTCGGCACAAAAGACTTCCCACGCCTGCGCCTCGGCATTGGTCGTCCGCCCGGGCGCATGGAAGCGAAGGATTACGTCTTGCAAAACTTCTCGAAGGATGACGCCAAACTCCTGCCTGAAGTGCTGGATCGCGCTGCCGACGCCGCTCTCGAATTTGTGATGAAGGGCCTGAATGCGGCCATGAATAAATACAACGGCTCTGTGTAAGGGCAGGGATTATCCCCACGAAAATATGCAACACCTCTTGAATCATCTCCGCGAACTCCCTTCGTATCAGTCCCTGTTGACTGAACTCCCTGCGCGCAAACCTGTCTCCGGGCTTGGCTTGCCGCGTGCTGCACGCCTGCCCATTCTCTCCACCCTTCATGCGGATGTGAACCAGCCCATTCTGCTCATCACCGACCGCGCCGACCATGCGCTGGCGATGTACGATGAGTTGGGATTCTGGGTCAAGTCGCCGCGCTATTTGTTCGCGGAGCCGAATCCGTTGTTCTATGAAGATGCGGCTTGGGGAGTGACCACACGCCGCGAACGTCTGCAAGTGCTGACGGCGCTCTCAGCGTATCACCTGCCGTTTGCGAAGAAACCAGAGTCTCCGCCGATCATTGTAACCTCCGTCCGTTCGTTGATGACGCGCACCCTGTCGCGCCGTGATTTTCTCAAAGCGTGTAAAAAACTGTCAGTCAACCAGAGCAGCCAACCCGATGGTCTGATGCGCGAGTGGGCGCGGATCGGCTATCAACGCGTCAACACTGTTTTGGAGCCCGGTCAATTTTCGGGGCGGGGCGGCATCCTCGATGTGTGGGCACCCACGGAACTTAATCCCGTGCGCCTTGATTTCTTCGGGGACGAGATCGAGACCATCCGCAGTTTTGACCCTGCCACACAACGCACGCTCGAAAAACTGGAAACGATTCTCATCACACCCTCGCGTGAATTTTTAGCGGACACCACTGAAACAGAAACCCAGCTTTCTGAATTTCATATTCCTTTGCTGCATCAACAGCCTGCCTCGTTGTTGGATTATCTCCCGCAAAAAACGTTGGTGCTGGCGGATGACCTCAGCCTGATCGATGTGATGGCAAATGAGGTGGAGGAGCAGGCGGTGAAGTTTCGGCAGGAGAGTATCAATGAAGGCACGCTCTCGCCGAGTTTCCCTGTGCCGTATGTGCCGTGGTCGGAGCTGCATGATGCGCTGGGTGAGTTCGCGCATTTGGAGTTGGGACATTCCACCGAAGCCGAGGACGGGATTCAACTGTCTTCGCATTTTGGTCACGATGAACGCTTTGGCGGCAGGCTCAAGCCATTTATTGAATATCTTGCGCCCATCGTCGAAGGCGGTGAGCAGGTCTTTATTGTTTCACGCCAGTCGCAGCGTTTGAGCGAATTGTGGCATGAGCATTATCCCGACACCGATTTTCCGAACCTTAAATTTACCGAAGCCTCGCTCTCCGAAGGCTTCACCCTCAAGACCGACTCACTGTTCACTGTTCACTTAATTACTGACTCTGAAGTCTTCGGTTGGGAACGTCCGCAGCCGCGCACGCGTCAGCGTCAGGCGGCGGATACGCCCGAGTCGTTGTATGCGGACTTGCAAGTGGGGGATTATGTCGTCCATGTGGATCACGGCATCGGACGCTTTGCGGGTCTGATTCAGCGACAGTTGGACGGCCACGAACGAGAGTATCTCACCGTTGAGTATGACCGCAGCGATATTCTCTACGTCCCCGTGCATCAAGCGGATCGGCTCACGCGTTACGTCGGTGCCGATGGCGGTAAGCCGTCATTGGATAACCTCGGCGGGCAGGCGTGGGCGGAGACCAAGGCAAAGGTCAAGGAGGCGGTACAGAAAGTTGCCGAAGATTTGCTTGACCTGTACGCCCGTCGTCAGGTGGTGTCGGGGTTTGCCTTCTCAGACGATACGCAATGGCAAAAGGAACTCGAAGATAGTTTTCCGTATGTCGAGACCGAAGACCAAAAGCGTGCCATCATTGACATCAAGCGTGATATGGAACGCGCCCGCCCAATGGATCGTTTGCTGTGTGGTGACGTTGGCTATGGCAAAACCGAGGTCGCTTTGCGGGTGGCATTCAAAGCCGTGATGAGCGGCAAACAAGCCGCTGTACTTGTGCCGACGACGGTGCTGGCGCAGCAGCATTTTGAGACCTTCTCGCAGCGTCTTGCTGCCTTCCCCGTCAAAGTGGAGATGCTCTCCCGCTTCCGCACGCCGCGCGAGCAGACAGAGATTCTGCACAAGCTCGCCATCGGCGAAGTGGACATCATCATCGGCACGCATCGTCTCATTTCTGCTGATGTAGTGTTCAAAGACCTCGGTCTGGCGATCATCGATGAAGAACAACGCTTTGGTGTGACACACAAGGAACACCTCAAAAAACTCCGTACCGAAGTGGATGTGTTGACCCTGACCGCGACGCCGATTCCTCGCACGCTATACATGGCGTTGACAGGTGTCCGCGACATCTCCAACCTGAACACACCGCCTGAGGAACGCCTGCCTATCATTACCCATGTGGGTCCATACTCGCCGCGTTTGGTGCGTCAGGCCATTTTGCGCGAATTGGAGCGCGGCGGACAGATATTCTTTGTCCACAACCGCGTGCAGACGATTGATGCGATGAAGGCGCATTTGGAGAAACTTGTCCCTGAAGCACGGGTGGATATTGGTCACGGGCAGATGCACGAGAATCAACTTTCGGCAGTTATGCGTCGTTTCAGTAATGCCGAAATTGACGTATTGCTCTCCACCACCATCATTGAATCAGGTTTGGATATTCCCAATGCCAACACCTTGATCGTAGATCGCGCCGACACATTTGGCCTGGCGCAGCTCTATCAACTGCGTGGACGTGTGGGGCGCGGCGCCATGCGGGCGTATGCCTATTTCTTCCGCCATAATAAACTTTCACCGACCATTGACGGGCAGCAGCGTTTGGAAGTGATCGCCGAAAATACGCAACTCGGCGCGGGCTATTCCATTGCCATGCGTGACCTTGAAATTCGTGGGGCGGGTGAGTTGCTTGGCACACGTCAGCATGGATTCATTCAATCGGTTGGCTTTCATCTTTATACGAGAATGCTTGCGGATGCCGTGAGGCGTTTGAGGCGGGTCGCTTCGGAAATCTATAAAGTGGATAGCGAAAAATTCGATAGTGCGTTCTCCACCTTCAATCTTCCGCTTTCGATTCCAGTCAATGTGGATCTGCCGCTTGCGATCGGCATTCCCGCGCACTATATCCCAGACCAGGATTTGCGCCTGCGGTTGTATCGTCGTATTGCGGATCTGCGCGACGAAACGGAACTTGATGCACTTGGCTCGGAATTCCGCGATCGTTTTGGTAACTTGCCAGAGATGGTGCAGAATTTGCTGTACCAAATGCGCATCAAACTCCGTGCCGAGAAGGCAGGTCTGACCGCCGTCAGTTGGGAAGCGGGGCAGATTCTGCTCAAGGTCCACGCACCAGCCGACGGGTCGGAGGCGAAGCGCCTGCCTGATCTGGGGAACGGCGTGAGAGGCGGTAGATCCTCGTATTGGGTCACCTTATCCAAAGTGGAAGTCTGGACGGTAAAACTGTTGGATGTACTAGCCCAATTGGGGGGTGGAGCATAAGCCCATGGAATGGGTTATAGGCAACAAATAAAAAAAGGAGAAATGATGAAAAGACTTTTCGTTTTAATGGTTACATTGGGTTTGTTGCTTTCGGCCTGTGGGGCAGGAGGGCAGCCCGTGGAACCGACATTGGATGTTGATACGATCGTGCAGGCCACGTTTCAGGCGTTAACGGCGCAGGCTCCACAAGCAACGCCTACTGTTGCGAGTGAAACGGGCAGCATTTCAGGAGCATTGTCCTACCCGTCAGAGGGGATTCCTCCCTTGTTAGTGGTGGCGTTCCGTGTGGGTTCCAATGAATATTATTGGGTGCTGACGGCGCAAAATCAATCCGGGTATCAAATGGATGGTTTGAAGCCAGGTACTTATCATGTGGTTGCTTATGCCCTGCCAGATGGAAAATTAGCTGGCAGGTACGATCAATTCTATCTTTGCGGTTTACATCAGGGTTGCACCGATTCCAATTGGGTGGACGTGCAAGTGCAGGCAGGCGTAGTGACTCCCGATGTTGATCCTGGCAATTGGTACATTGGCGCAGAAAATTATCCGCCCATGCCAGCCTATGATTCCCAACAGCAGAGCGGCTCTGGCATTGCGAAACCAGTGGTTGTGCAAAGCGGCAGCATTGCAGGGCAGCTAAGTTACCCCTCCAGTTTTATCCCGTCGATGGTGGTTGTGGCGTTTGAAGCAAAAGGCCCCAATTATCGTTATGTCATTACCAATCAAAATTCCACCACCTACCAGATCGATGACCTCCCGCCCGGCTCCTATTATGTAGTCGCGTATCCTGCTGATGACACCACCTACCCTGGTGGATATTCACAAGCTGTCCCATGCGGGCTTTCGGTGGATTGTGCCGATCACAGTCTGATTCCCGTGAACGTGATCGATGGTCAGGTGACGCAGGGAGTCAACCCCGGTGACTTCTACGCCCCTCCGGGAACCTTCCCCACCTATCCGCTTCCATAATCAAGCCGACACTTGATTCAGTTTCCTGATACAAATCCGCCCCGATAATTTTTCGGGGCGGATTTGTTGTGCGCCCAGCATGGGCGTTGGCTAGAGGGTGAAAGACCCTTATGGAGGTTGATTGCACCAACCATTAGCGGAAGGCAAGGGCGTTGTCGCGAGGCAGGGTCTGGAGGAAGCCGGAAGCAAAACTGCGGTTTGAGGAATACGAAGCACGTAAGAGGCTATCCAAGTCGGGCGAGTTGGCAACAAGCAGCGAAGCCCAATGCAATCAAGGACTTGGGGAGTAAACGT
>VGOX01000057.1 GCA_016875755.1 Chloroflexota bacterium | reverse complement strand
AGCGCAAGAGGATCTGCGCCACTCTTGGTGAACCGCCGGATGCGGACCCGCATGTCCGGTGGTGTGAGAGGGAGCGGTTAGCCGCCGCTCCCTACTCGATTCTCTCTTACTGGCTCAACCCTGCACTCATAAGGTTATCGGCAATGAACTGCGCCAGGAAAACATTGTCCTCTTCCAGCGCCACCACCAGCACCAGCGGCGCTCCCTGCCATGCGGGCTGCGTCCCTGCCAAATGCCAGGTGATGATGGTCTCGCTGATGCTTGCCTGCCCTGTATGACTCCAATACGGTTTGCCCTGTGTGAGGAAGGCTTGCGCTGCCTCATTCGCCGCCTGGGTCTGGATCACCTGGGTGGGCATTCCCAACGCTGGGAGAATGACCCAGCCCTGCTCGATGGTGTTCACTGCTGTGGCGATTCGCGGGGCAGGGGAGATGCCGTCTGAGCTTAATGCCGCCGCCGCAATCGTCATTTGCAAGGGGCTGACGCGCAGCTGCTCTACATTTCTATTATTCACATCATATCCAGTCATCATATTTAATGCGGGAGTTTGATAGAAGCCCAGTTTTTCGTAAAATGACCGTAGTTCTGTTTCGGCAGGCTGCCTTTCGCCGAATTCTGCCTGAAGAAGCGGCAATGTCCCTGTGCCGATCGGGTATAAGCCCAATGCTGCGCGATTAAGCAGCGGTGAATATTGATCCTGTGAGAGAAATTCGCCTTCCTCGCTTAGTTTATTTGGGTCGAAGGTGGGGTGAGAAGCCATCACCAGGATCTCGCCTGTATCAGAGTTCATCAACAGGATCGCCCCGCGATGACTGCCCAATAGTTGGTCTGCTGCCGCTTGCAGGCTGAGATCAATGCTCAAGCGGACATCCAAGCCCGGGGGAGGTGTGCCGTAGAGCAATTGATTCCATAATATCAAGCTGGCAGGGTTTCCTTGTAGTCCGCGCAGGTAACTATCGAGGCTGGCTTCCAACCCAGCCTGTCCATACGTGCTATGCGTGTAGCCAGTTATTGGTGCGAGTTGAGGATAGGTATATGTTCGTAGATAGGAACCGCTCACTCCCTCTGTAATGTTGATGGGGGTATTGTTTTTATCCACGAGTTCACCGCGTAGAACATAACTGTCAGCGATGGTGCGGCGGGGGTTGTCGGTGCGGGTGAGCAGGTCAGGTCCGCGGACGATTGCCCACCACCCTGTAGTGAGGGCGCTGGCAGCAAGCCCCAGTGCGAGGACGCCCGCCAGAATGGAATGAGGTCTGGGGTCGTGTAATTGGGCGGGTTCTTCCTCTTCTGTATTGCTGATGGTGAGGAGGAGATAGAGGGCAATAAAAGAGGTGAGCAGGGAGGAGCCGCCGTAGGAAACGAAGGGCAGGGTCACGCCTGTGAGCGGCAGCAGTCGCACATTGCCGCCGATGATGAGCAGACTTTGTACGCCAAAATAAGCCACAATGCCAACTGCAAGGTAACGGCGGAATCTGTCTGTGGCACGCAGAGAGGTGATCATGCCGCGGCTGAGCATCAGCCAGATGATGGCGATCAGGCTCAAGCTCCCGATCAGACCCGTTTCTTCTGCAATGGCTGAATAGATAAAATCGGAGATGGCAACAGGCACAAGCAGTGGACTGCCGATGCCAAGTCCTCTTCCGATCGTGCCGCCGTTGGCAACCGCGATCAGCGACTGAACGATCTGGTAGGAGTTTCCGCTTGGGTCGACCCACGGGTTGAGCCAGCCGATCACGCGGACGTGGATGACATCAATAAAGAAATAGCCGACGAGGAGGGCGAGGATAAGAAATAGGCTGGTACTGATCAAGATGCGGCGTTTGCCGGTTGCGATAAAGATGATGATCGTAAAGATGCAGACAAAAATGGATGCAGTGCCAAGGTCGCGTTGAACAAGCAGGAGCAGCAACGCCAGCCCCGTAATGACAAGGGTTGGAATCAGCAGGGGAAAGGAAAATAGCTGGATATTGGCTCGGTCTGCAAGGTAGGCGGAAAGATAGATGACCAGCAAAAGTTTGAGCGGTTCAGAGGGTTGAAAATAAAGACCGCAGCACCCCAGCCATAAACGCGGACCGAACCCCAATGGGTTGGTGCCGAATGCCAGCGTGAGGGCGGTGATCAGCAAGCCGCCGCTGAGAATGAGATATTTATAGCGTCGTAGAAATGAGAGACTCGGCTGCAGGCGCAGCGCAAGCATGAAAAGGAGCAGGCTGATGGCAAGCCAAATGACCTGGCGTATGCCAAATGCTTCGTCCAGCCGCCAGATGGTGAGGATGCCCCATCCGCTGAGCAGCATTGCAGCGGGGAAAAGATAAGGGTCGCGTTCTGGCAGGTTTTTTACGATGACACGGTGTGTCAAAAGGGCAAGCACCAACCAGCCGAGAAACCCAGCCCAATGTGAAAGTTTGTAATCAACATCCCATGCTCGTTCGCGTACGGCGGGCGAAAGGGTGAGGATGAGGGCTTGAATAAAAAGAAAGAGCGCCGACCATTGCAGCAGGCGGCTTTGGATGCGGTCATTCATGGAGTAATAGTACTTCATAGTATGGGCAGGACTGCATTTAACGGCAGCGCTGGCGATGCAGCATGGAAAAGGAATTTATTTGTAATATTTTCCGACCAGCAGGTCCAGTTTCTTGCGTGTGTCGGCGGGGACGATATCGGGGCTGGTAATGAGTGCCATGGAAAGCGCGCTGTTACATGTACAGGTTCTTTCTTTCTTCAATCCTTTTACCAGAGTACGAATGGCATCCTGTGCGATGTCGGTGTTCTTGTTGAGGGTTTGAATGACCATCTCCACCGTCACAGGTGATTCGCTGACATGCCAGACGTCATAGTCGGTGACGTGTGCCATTACCCCGTAGCAAATTTCCGCTTCGCGTGCAAGGAATGCCTCGGGCGAGGCGGTCATGCCGATAATGGACATGCCCCATGCGCGATACGTGTGCGACTCGGCTTTGGTGGAAAAGCGTGGTCCTTCAATGGTGATGAAATTCCCGCCGCGGTGCGTGACCGCGCCTGCTTCACGGACTGCGGATTCCAACTGGTCTGACAGATCGCCGCAGAATGGGTCGGCAACGCTGATATGCGCGACCAAACCTTCTCCGAAAAAGGAGCGGGCACGGTCCTTGGTGTAATCGAACAGGTTGTCTGGGATGACGATGTTGCCCGGGGCGTACTCTTCGCGCAGAGAACCGCACGCGCTCACACTGACGATCTGCTCCACGCCCAGTGATTTCAGCGCGTAGATATTTGCACGGTAGGGCACTTCGGTGGGTGTGATGTGATGTCCAATGCCGTGGCGTGCGAGGAAGGCAACCCGCATCCCTTCGAGGGTGCCGATGGTGATGGGCGCGCTTGGTTTTCCAAAAGGTGTATCAATGGAAACTTCTTCCGTGTCGGTCAGTCCCTGCATGTGATACAGACCAGAACCGCCAATGATTGCGAGGGTTGCTTTGCTCATGATCGTTTTCCTAATCGTAGGGTGGGTTCGATGATCACGTTTTCAGATAGCGTGATCGTCATGTGAGTTTCACCGCAGCGGATCTCGTCGCCGGAGGTGATTACAGTGGGCATGGTGATCAGGGCGTCGTTCAAGATCGTCCCGTTGGTAGAGGCGAGATCTTCCAGCCACCATTGTGAATGATGATAGGATAGCTGGGCATGTCTGGCGGAGGCAGTGTCATCCATCAATGGGATATCAGAGCCCGGGTCGCGCCCAAGGATGATCTCCGGTTGTGAAAAATGCTTGAGAATGGGTCTCCCCGCATCTTGTCGGACCAGGATGCTGATACTCGGTACCCGGCGGTTTGCAAGCGAGACGCTTTGACGGTTAACTTCGCGATATAGATAATACAATGCCCACCCTAGAAAGCCAAACAAAACCAACGCCGAGATAATTCTCAGCACTAAAACGATCGAACCGCTCATTTTTTGCGCAGCTTCGCAGTGGAGTGTTCTTTTAAGTGCGCGGTGGGGCGTTCGGCAGCAGCATTGGGAAGCGGCGAGGTGCCCTTCAGGTCTGGGCGCAGCGGCGGGTTATCCTGCCCAAAGATCAGCGCAACCCCGGCCAGGGAGATCACATCTCCCGGATAAAGCACGCTTTGGCTGGTGCGCTGTCCGTTGACAAATGTGCCGCCAGTAGAGTTCAAATCGAACAAAACGAAGCGCCCCTTGATGGAACGGAGTTGCGCATGGTTGCGTGATACGCGTGGGTCGTCGATGACAAGTTGGTTATCCAGTCTTCGCCCAATGTTCACCACAGAAAGATTCAGCGGGAATACCTTTACTCCTTCCACGATCAGGAAGGCGTTTTCAGGCATTTTTTCATTATCTTCCAGGCTGCCGGTTTCCAGGGGGGTTGCGTTTGTCTCTGACATAGAATCGATCCAGTGCGACGCAACGATGTGCGCGTCTGTTGGTGAAATTGTTTCGTCTGATGCAATGGTAATGGTGGGCGCTATTCGAAACCGAAATCCAGCCTCCTGCGCCACCGTTGTGATCGAGTTTAGCAACACAGTAAGAAGTTGCGGGTTCTGCCACTTTTGAGCAGTATCAGGATGCATGACCAGTGTGTACACATCGGGTGAAGCCAAGACACCTTCACTGATCGGGATTGCATTCTGTTGGATCGCCGCTGCAAGTTTTTGGATGATGACATCTTCCACCTTTTTGCCGGGAAGAACACCCAATAAATCCACTTCGATCATTTGTTGCAGCCGTGCTTCGAGTTCGCTCAAATTCATAAAATCGACCTACTATGTCATTATAGGGTGCGGAGAATAAATCCGCAAGTCTTAATCCAATATATTCCATAACGCTTTTTGGCAATTGGGGCAGGTGGTTTGGTTCGGCTTTACAACAAAGCCGCAATTTTTACAGGTATTTGGCTGCACCCTCCCCAGCGGAGCACCGCACGCTACGCAGGAAGGTTCACCGACCGGGTTCGCCACATGGCAATACTCACAGGTGGTGCGTTTCAGGTTCTCAGAAAGTTCAGCAGAAGCTCCCGCTGCGCGTGCTGCCTTCGATAACACCTGCCAGATACGCTCCCGCATTTGAAGGTTTTCAATATCCTGGGCAATATCATCCAACCGCCCGAGCAGGCTGAACGGATTCTTCAAGGCAGAAAGAGCGCTTATCCCAAGGCTGGCGGCAACTCCAAGCCAGGCTTGCTGACCCAACTCCACCATGATGCCCTCATCCAGAGTCTGGATCGTTACCGTCATGGCCGTCTGCCCGCCAGACAGGGCATCCGGGCGGGTACTGACCTGCACAACCATCCTGTCGCTGTGGCCAAGGGTCTGCGCGCGGTAGTTCCCGCGATTGAATTCGCCGAGCAGCGCCTGTGCAATATCCACAGGTTTGATGCGTCCGTGAAAGATTTTTCGCTCCATGAAGTAGATTATAATCGTCTTTACGATTCTCCTTGGAAAATTCTACGAAATGAATAGATTCTGGTTTCATACACTTAAAAATAGTCTGTTGTTTACATTGATTTTGTCTGGGATATTAACCGCTTCTTCTCCGACCTTTGTGCTGGCTCAACAATCGACAGAGACTCCTGTATCTCAAACAGGGATCTTTATTACCGTGTTGTACGATGAGCCGCAGATCAATATCCGCCTTGGGCCAAGTTCCACGATCTATCCGATCGTTGGGACGATGGTGTCCGGGCAAACCGCACCAGCCCTCGGCAGGTCACAGGGAGGCGATTGGATCCAGATCGAATTTCCTTCCGCGCCGAATGGAAAAGCCTGGGTTTATTCTCCGCTTGTGCAATTATCACCCGGCACCTTGCAAATTGTAGAACCGCCCCCCACGCCTGTTCCGCCTGCCACCTCCACAATTGACCCGACTCTGGCGGCGCAATTTATCATTGTCCCCACCGGTACCCGCCCGCCGACGTTTACTCCGCCTCCATCGCTGGTGGTTCCTTCCTACACCCAGCCTGCCACGCTATATGATGACGACGCAGTACCGCTTGCTGCGATTATTGTTTCTTTGGCAGTCTTGGGAATTATCGGGTTCCTGCTTTCGCTCATCCGAAGATAATATCAACATGTCTTCTCGAAAAAAGAAATTTGCTGTTGTTTTATTATTTCTGCTTGTGCTGGCAGGGAGTAGGTTTTATGCGCCAGCACCTTGGGTTGTATCGGCACAGCAGCCAACTGGCTCCATACCGACTGTGACGGGTACTGCAACCGGCATGATCGTGCGGGTGAATTTTGATATAAATACCGTAAATATTTATTCGGGACCAAGTTCCTATTTGTACCCCTCGGTTGGCGTTCTCTTAAAAGGGCAGGAGATTCCTGCGATCGGTGTTTCAGAAGATAGAAATTGGATTCAGGTGTACTACCCCGGTGTGACGGGTTCTGTGGGGTGGGTGTATGGTCCTTATGTGACCATCATTCGCCCGGGTTCGCTGCCGGTTTTGTCTGCTCCTGCAACTCCATCACCGACCTTGAATTCAGTGATCGACCCAACGCTTGCTGCAGCATTCACAACCCCCATCACCCCAACCCGCCTGCCAACCTTAACCCCGCCTGCCCCGTTGGTTGTCCCTACGTTTCTGCCGGATACTTCAAATGCCAATCGCATCCCAATGGGGTTGGTGATCTTGGCGCTTGGATTTATCGGCATATTTGGAACGATCATTTCATTCCTGCGTGGACGTTAAAAAAAGAGCGCCGCGATCGCGGCGCTCTTTTTTTTTTAATATTTTAGTTCCCGCAGCCGCAGGAACCACCGCCGCAGCCACAAGAGCCGCCGCCATTGCTGCCGCAGGCGCATCCGCCTTCACCATGGCTGTGACCACCCTTGGCGTTGGGGCTGTTGACTGCAAAGCCTGCACCCATGCGTGGGTCATTCACGAAGTCCACGGTGGCATTGCGCAGGTAATCGATGGACACGGAGTCCACGACAACTTTGACGCCGTTAGATTCGAACGTGGTGTCGGTATCGCCGAAATTATTATCAAGTGCCATACCGAAATTCACGCCGCAACAGCCTCCGCTGGCGACGTAAACGCGCAGGGCAAAACCTTCCAATTTGCGCTGGTCGAGAATGTCTTTAACTGCCTGGCTTGCTGCAGGGGTAAGTGTGAAAAGTTGGGTGTCAATTTCTTGGAGCATGTTTTTTCTCCTTGGTGGGTTTGTGAACAATTTCGCCAAATATTATCAGAATAGGGGGAGCTTGTCAATTTACTTTCTCAGTCACTCTTAAGTTGTCCGTGTTTCTTGACACATTTAATTTGCGACTGTAAAATCCCCCTGCTAATTTATCGGCTGAAGCCGATATTCTTTTTATCCTAACGGAGGAGTGATATGCATTTCGAAATGGTACTTGCCCCGATGGCAAGACCCACACTGCCCCTATTGTGGTGGTTGGGTCCCATTGCGGCTTTGATCGCGCTCGGCTTCGCTTTATATCTGTATCGTCAGTTGATGCAGTTAAGTGAAGGCAATGAGCGAATGCAGGAGATCGCCCAGGCTGTCCGCGAAGGAGCCATGGCGTACCTGCGTAGCCAGTACAGGGTGGTTGCGATCGTGTTTGCCGTCCTGTTCGTTTTGTTTTTGGTGCTTTCCTGGTTCCATCTTCAAAATCCCGTTGTACCGTACGCCTTTTTGACCGGTGGTTTGTTCTCTGGTCTGTGTGGGTACATCGGCATGAAGACGGCCACCAACGCTTCGGCACGCACTACCTTCGCTGCAACCAAAAGCCTGAACAGTGCTTTGCAGGTTGCCTTGCGCGCTGGCGCAGTCATGGGTTTGGTGGTGGTTGGTTTCGCTCTGCTGGATATCACCGCCTGGTTCCTGTTGCTCTACAATGTTTTCCCTGTTATCTTCCCTGATAACTTCCTCAGCGTTGCAGAGAATCCCCTTCCGTCCATTACTGCCATTATGTTGAGCTTCGGCATGGGCGCTTCCACGCAGGCGTTGTTTGCCCGTGTGGGTGGCGGTATCTACACCAAGGCAGCAGATGTCGGGGCAGATCTGGTCGGGAAGGTCGAAGCAAACATCCCTGAGGATGATCCGCGCAATCCTGCAACCATTGCTGATAACGTCGGTGACAACGTCGGCGATGTGGCAGGCATGGGCGCGGACTTGTACGAGTCTTATGCTGGCTCCATTCTTGCTACTTCCGCGCTTGGTGTTGCGGCGGTTGGCTTGGAAGGTGCTGATGTTGAAATGGGTATGATCTTCATCTCTGCCCCGATCGCGCTGGCGGCTGTGGGTGTTGTCCTCTCCATTCTTGCCTTATTTGTGGTTCGCTCCAAAGAAGATGCAACCCAGGGTGAGTTGATCGGTGCATTGAGCCGCGGTTTGTATGTCAGTTCCGCCGGCATCGCCCTGCTTTCCCTGCCTCTCTTCTATTACATTGGGCTGCCCAACTGGTTTGCCATGTGGATCGTAGTTCTCACGGGTCTTGCCGTCGGGATAGCGGTTGGCAAGTTGACGGAGTATTACACATCCCATGCATTCGCCCCCACACAGAGAATTGCTGAGCAGGCGAATACAAGCACCGCCACCGCCATGATCGAAGGTCTGGCACTTGGCATGAACTCCACTGGTTTGCCCATGGTGGTAGTGCTGATCGGTATTGTGATCAGCTTCTATGTTTCAGGCGGCGCGACCAGTATTTTGATGGGTCTGTATGGGGTTGGTTTGGCCGCTGTCAGCATGCTTTCCACCCTTGGCTTTACGCTTGCAACGGATGCTTATGGTCCGATTGCAGATAATGCTGGCGGGAATGCTGAAATGTCTG
Organism: Chloroflexota bacterium; assembly: GCA_016875755.1. Classification (GTDB taxonomy): domain Bacteria; phylum Chloroflexota; class Anaerolineae; order Anaerolineales; family Villigracilaceae; genus Villigracilis. Next base: position 1,002 of record VGOX01000057.1, on the reverse strand, counting down.
GCCTTGATCCTGAAGTTCGCCGCCGCACCGACCAATTGGATGCGGTTGGCAACACAACTGCCGCCATAGGTAAGGGTTTTGCAATTGGTTCTGCCGCCCTGACCGCAATGGCTTTGTTGGCTGCATATCTTGAAGAAATTCGCCTTGTGCTTGGTGAACTGCGCGGCGTAACCGAACTGGTTGTGGATGGTGTTGCGATTAAAGTTTCTGAACTTACCGTCCAGAACTTTATGACCTACTATGATGTCACTCTGCTCAACCCCGCGGTATTGGTGGGTGTATTTACCGGCGTTGTGACCGCCTTCTACTTCTCTGCTCTCACCATGAGCGCGGTTGGGCGTGCAGCAGGCGGCATGGTGGAGGAAGTTCGCCGTCAGTTCCGCGAGATTCCCGGTATTTTGGAAGGAAAAGCCAAGCCGGATTATGCCCGTTGTGTTGAGATCAGTACGGTTGCTGCTCAGCGTGAAATGACAGCTCCTTCCGTTCTCGCCATTATCATTCCCGTGACGATCGGTATCATCTTCGGCGTGGCTGGTGTACTGGGCTTGCTGGTTGGCGGCTTGGGCGCTGGTTTCTCGCTGGCTGTGATGATGTCCAATGCGGGCGGTGCCTGGGACAATGCCAAGAAGTATATTGAAACTGGCGCATATGGTGGCAAGGGTTCCCCTGCTCACAAAGCGGCTGTGGTTGGCGATACTGTTGGTGACCCGTTCAAGGACACTTCCGGTCCATCGCTTAACATTCTCATCAAGTTGATGTCCATGGTTTCCGTGGTTTTCGCTGGTCTGATCGTGGCTTTTGCCAATGGTCAGGGCTTGCTGATGATGTTTTTGGGTAAGTAGAAAAACGATTTGTATGAAAAAGTGCGAGGCGTAAGAGCCTCGCACTTTTTTATTGTGCGCCCAGCATGGGCGTTGACTAGAGGGTGAAAGACCCTTATGGAGGTTGATTGCACCAACCATTAGCGGAAGGCAAGGGCGTTGTCGCGAGGCAGGGTCTGGA
>VGOX01000056.1 GCA_016875755.1 Chloroflexota bacterium | reverse complement strand
AACCACTTTGCATTTGATCAATCGGTCTGCCGTATTGGCGGAAATTCCCAAAACGCGGGCAACATCCAACATGACATGCTCACGCGCCCAACGCGTTTCAGCAACCACATCACCCGCACTGACTTTTTGTTGAAGACGTACAACCACCTTGCCAGCCACGGGCAAAACGCGCTCCCGCACAATGGAGGTAAGCCCGACTACATGATGAACAGGCGCTAGCATCATTTATCCGCCTCCCAGGGTCCAGTTCCATTTTTTGATGAGCTCCCGCCGACGAACAGGGTCGGATGGAAGATCAAGCGGACGCCCGCGCCCATCGAACACGACGCCTAATGCCCCGCCGCTCACTGGGATGGTGCCCCCCCGGCCAGGTCCAAAGCCGACGTCTGCTCCGTGCAGGCATTGCACGGTCAATTTCCCTGCTTCTCCATTGCCAAGCGGAAGGGTTTCAAGACCGCCGAATTTCAAATCCAGGCGTGCTTCGGTGCCATTGTCGTAGGTCAGTTTCGCGCGCAAAATAGTCACACCATATTTGGCAGAGACAACAGGGGACACCACCGTCCCTACGCTGAGGAAGGCCCCCGATTCCAATACTTGTACCGGCAGAATGTTGTTCTGCGCCGCCGCCGCACCCAACAGGGGCAGCAGGTTATTCTGGTCGAGAATGATGGTGGTAATGCCCACAGGTTGGATCGAGTCGAGTAGCAGGAGCAGGCTCTGACCGGGGCGCGAAGCGTCGCTTAGTGCGGCTCCTCCTGCAAGGATCGGCTCAAAGAGCGGAGTCAGAGTCGGTTTGATGTTCGCAATATTCCGCGGGAAATCGCGCTTTGCCGATTGCATGGCAAGGTGCAATATTTCACGCGCAACCGCCTGTGAAATGGAGAGGTCTTCGCGAGTGGCGGCAATGGCGGCGGGATGCAGCGCTTTTTGGTATAGATAATCCAAAATCACATCTTCAGAAATATCGAGCGGCGACCAGCGTAGAATGTTCTCAAGGGTGGTGTGATTAAGCAGACTCGTCAGGTTTTCGCCAAGCCCAAATTGCGGGTACACCTTGAGAATGGATTTATTTCGGAAACCGGCTGCAATGATCGCAGCCGATGAGCCAAGGTCTACATTGAGAATACCTTTTTGCGAACCATAAACCTTTGAAAGGAAACGCACCATGCGGCCCGTGGCGTATGCAGTCGGCAGGACGTGACCGCCAGACCACAGGTCGAGCAAATCCACGCCTTTGATCTGGCGTTTGCGAATATTGACGTACATGCGCGCCAGTTCACCTTCGGCGGGGTCTATATCTTCCGTATCGAGTGAGGGGCGAATGTTCGGGCTGAAATGCAATGAGGTGGAAAGGGAACCGACCAGCGAAGTAATATCGTCCTTCATTTTTTCGTTGCCCGCAAACAAAACAGCGGGGCGTTTTTCTGTCGGCAGGAGGAAACTGGCAAGCCCAATGGGTTCAAGCAGTTTTTGAATGGAGCGCGATGCGCCGCCATCTGTACCGCCGGCGATCACCACCAACTCGGGACGAATACGCAGAATGCTGTCGATCTGCTGGTCTGGCTTGCGTTGATCGCTCAGGCTGATGGTATCCATGAGACGGGTATAGGTCGATTCAGCGAGACGCCGCGCGCTCTCAAGGGAAACATCCTTCAACAAACCAACGACGATGGTTTTGATGGCTGGCCCTGCAGACAGTGTGACAACGAGCGCATCTACCCCAGACCCGTCGGGCTGGCTCGGTGTGACCAGACCACGCGCATCATCCAGTAATTTTTTACCCAACACCGTTTGAAGTTTCGAGACTGCATTGCGAACACCCTCTGCAACATCCTTGAAGGGTGCTTCGGCGGTGCTGGGTGCAACGCCCGATGCCACGAAGCGGTATTCGCCTTCGATCACATCGAACAGAACGGCGCGCGTATTTGCAGCGCCGACATCAATTGCTAGGAGGGAATTGCCTGTGACCAATGAAGAGGGCATATTGTTATAACCCGAATGTCGTGCGAAGTAAGGTGATGAAATCGAAGATCGAGGAAATGCGTTCGATCAAGGCGGTGAGCGCGGCGGCGTACACACCAGCAAAGATCGCGCCGAGTGTGATGCCGATGAAGATGCGTCCGACCCAGGCTATGATCTCGATCAGCCCGAAACGGCGCATGGAGCCATCCGCCTGTGGGCGCGCGCCGAAGTGGAAATACACCAGCGAGGTGACTGCCCCGGCCAGAATGATCGCGCCATTGCCAGCCACTTCGAGAAAGTCAATATTACGGGCGGCGGCAAGATCACGGTCGAAGAAATTGATGGTCGCCTCGAATTGCGGGATGAGCGTCCCGGTCACCGCACCGGCGATGATGACCGCCGCACCCGCTCCGACGAGGAACGCCATCGTAAGGCTGGCAATGCCCGACAAACGCGGCGAGATTTTCATTAGGATGAATGCCATTCCAAGCCACGGCACAAGCACAAAGATCTTAAGCGCCAAAGAGTCGGAATTCAGGGCAGGCAGCAATGGCGTCATCAGGCGCGGAACCAATACCTGCCACCAGATGACCGTGGCAACATACCCCGAAGCAATGCCGACAAAAAGATAGGTGGCAATTCGAAAGAGCGGATTATCCCCGATCAAATAGCTGAGGATGAGGATGGTGAAAAGGAAACTCAATACGCCGCTGAGCAGGTCGAGAGGAATGTTCATCTTATTTACCTTCCCCTGCATTGGCGCGTTCACGCATGCCAGAGATCAAACTCCATAGTCCGCCGCCAAACACCAAGACAACAGCAAGCAACATGCCAAGGCTGTATGCATCCCAATAAGAGCGGGCGGTGCCGGGCCGGCTTGCATTGTATTGTTCGAAGACCGCGCCGCCCTGCAAGCCCGGGATGATCCCTGTGACCTGTGCGGAGTTGTAATACGGCTGGATCATGGGCGCAGCCTGTGCGCTGGAAATGATAATGAACGGCATAGTGCCGCGCAGTTCCTGGGTTTGTTCGATCCAGATGCGGGCGGCTTCAGCATTGTCGGTGATGAGGATCATGGCGGCAAATTGATTGAGGGCGATCACACCTTCAAGTGGAGGCGTCTCCCATGCGGGTTGCAGGGAAATGTCCAATGGTGCGGCGAGAGTTGGGCTTTGGGCAAACGCCCGTATGCCCAGTTGACCACCGGGCAGGTAGCCCAGATTCAGGTAGGATACTCTGTCCGTATAGTTGTGAACAGCCAAAGGTCCAGCCATGAGGCGTTCGGCAAGGATCGCGCCCGTCTCATTGGTGGCAATAAAGGTCAAACGCGGAGCCCGCAAAAGCATCAGGTTATCCAAAAGCGGAGCGGCAGCGGCTTGCATTTCGCCGGCTCGGGAAGGTTCGTAATCCATTGCCACAAGGATGGGTGCGTTATCGGGGATGGATTGGGAAATGAAAAGCAGGTTGCGCATTTCATTAGGGACGCCGGACGGCGAGGCGAATATCTGCGTGCGCAACGACACGGTGAGGATCGTGCCGATCAAAAGAAGTGCCGAGATCAGCCAGCGTAAACTGCGTGATGCGCGCAAATTGGAGAAGACTTCGAGCGGCACCGGCGCGGTTTCGGCGGCGAGGATCTGTTCGAGAATTTCGGCATGCGCCAGTTGTTCGTCGCTTGCTGTAAGTTTGATCGAATATGCTTTGGGCTTGCTGGTGGGCATGTAGCCCGGCACAGCAGGCAAAACACCCTGCAACCCAGCCAATGCACCGCGCGATTCTAGTGTTTGGTCGCTGGAGAGGGAGGCGGGCTGCGAAGCGCTGGCATCCACCGGGCGCATGGCTTGCACCCACGAAGGCAGTTCACTCGGAGAAAGCGCATCAGTATTTGTGATAGCTGTTGGAGTCGAAGACGAAGGCTGCTCCATTGCATCTGAAAGCCAGCTGGGCATTTCGGTAAAGAGGTCTTCGGTTGCAGTGGGGTCCGCTTCAAAAGCAGGCGGCTCGGCGTTAAATGGCCGCGAACGCTCTTCTTCGGCAGACGGTGTTTGCAACGGTCCAACTTCGGCAGCAGGCGTTTCCTCTATGAAATGATGCGGCTCGGCAGCTTTCAACCAGGCTGGAATGCCCTCGGAATCTTCAGATTGAGCAGGGGTTTCCTCAGCCTTTTCGGAAGACAGTTCAAATGAACCTGTTCCTGAAAGCCATGCGGGTACTTCCGGTTCACCTGCCAAATTGGACTCTTCACGCAGCCAGCGCGGAGTCGTATCCTGAAGCGGTTTTGCATCATCCGCAGAACTCTTCATCCAATCCGGGATGTCAAAGGAGGGAATTTCCTCCGCTTCAGAACCAGCCAAGCTTGATTCAGCAAAAACAACAGACTCTTCCTCTGACATTTGTGCCGCTTCCGCGCCGCCCAATGAACTCAGCCAATCCGGTGTCTCTAATGGAATTTCGACTGGCTGCGCGGGTTCTGGTTTCGATTCAATCTCCACGCTACCAAGCGAGCTCAACCAATCGGGCGTCTCGAGCGGAAATTCTGTGGATTCCTGTTGTTTTACTGGCTGTGCGGATTCCGGCTTTGACTCCATCGCCGCGCCGCCAAGGTTGCTCAGCCAATCAGGTGCATCCAACGAAAATTCAGGGGCATCTTGATACACATCCGCCTGCACAGGCTCGAGCTTTGCTTCCGCATCTGCCGCCATCTGACGCAGCCAATCGGGCGTATCGTCCACGGGCTTGGCAGGGGGCATCTGCTCCACAGGCGATTCAAAGATCGGGGCTGGGTCTTGATAGGATGGTTTTTGCTCCTCCGCCGCAGTACGGAACCAGTCGGTAAGTTCATCTTTTTCTTCTGTATGGGGTTCGAGCGGTTGTAAACCAGCCAGCCAGGAAGGAGTGTCTGCATCCGCAGCGGCGTCCTCCTGGGCGTAGTCGTTGCGGTTACCCATTTCCACCCAACGGGTATCGGTTGTTTCTTCAGCAGCACTCTTGGGTTTGGACGTATCCCCAGTGATGCTTGCCAGCCAATCTGGCACTTCATCGTCTTCGTCATCACCAGATTGCGCCTGCAACCCGGAGAGAAAATCACCCGCAGGAGCCGACGGTTTTTTAGGAGCAGCTTGTTGGGCTGGCATTTGATTCGCAGAAGATGTCTGTGCTGGCTTTTCTTCTTCGCCAGTCCGTGCGGAGTCACGGGCATCCTTCAACCATTTAGGCAAAAGGGGCTCAAGTTCGGCGGTGCTTTTGTTGGTGGGAATTTGCCCCGGCTTAATGGCTTTATCTTCGCCCTTAAGCGGACCCGTCAACGGCTGGAGGCGGGCCTGACAATTCTGGCAGAACTCCATATCGGAGGTATTGTTCTCACCGCAGGAGGGACATTTAATGATTTCCATTTAGTTGCCCCCATACGGACGGTCAACGCCAAATAAGACGCGCAGACCGGTGGTCAACGTGCCCAACGCCACACCGATCAAAATTCCGCGTGCGCCGCCAAGCGCCCAGATCTGTGTGACCCAGGGATGGATGAGCGTGCCGAACAATGGCATGTCGCCGAATGGCAATGTTGCAGAGCCAAGGAAGAGAATGATGGCAGTCAGCAGGAATACGATTCCCATTACATCTGTGCGGCGGCGCAGGAGACGAATGGCCGCGTACAACAGGGAAACTGCAAGAAGCGCCATCAGGGCAGCTTCGACAGGCAGGATGATGCCATTGAGAAGCAGCTGCATGACGGGGTGTCGGGGAGTGAGGAGCATGCCAACGAGCAAAGTACCAACCAACCCGATGAGAAGAAGCGCGCTGTACACACTTCCCTTTTCAGCGCGGCGGATCTTATCCGCATGCACAGCGATCAAGTTGAAGATGCCGACGATGGCCGCAACTCCAGCGAGGATGACCGCCCAGTTGAGTAAAAGAGTTTGAATGTCTGTAAAGGCTTCAAAGAAATAGCCGAGAAGGATGAGCGTACCCGTGGCGATGGCGATCACTGCGGTAATAATGCGCATTAGAGCACCCCCAGAAATTTCGCGGCTGCACCGCCCAACAAGGCAAGGATGACCAGCCAGCGCAGAATATCCTGCACGGTGAGGCTGGCCGCATGGGACGCTCCCGCGCCAAGATACGCACCGACGGCAAAGAGTTCCTCACCGATGAGCGCATCCTGTCCATTGGCAAAGAGGATCGCCTGCCCGGTCAGGTTGTCGCTCGCACCGATCACAGGGACGTTTTCACGCTCAGAGGCTTCGGCAAGCAAGGCAGCTTCTGGACCCAAATGCCCGAGCAGAATGTTGGCAGAGACGTTTTCATTTTGAGTAATGTTCATTACGCCCGCTGCATAGCTGAACGGGCTAAGACCCGTAACGCGTCCAGTTGTCGGGACGTAGAGTTCTTCGACCCCGGCAGCTTTGTACCCAGACTGAAGAGTGTCCTGGGTCAACAGACCCAGCGGCGAATCTCCCGCAGATGCGACGGTGGGCATGTCACTGACAGAGGTGCGTTCGGCAATGATACGCAGGGCGGCCAACCCCGCAAACGCAGAACCTCCGCGCGCATCCAACAGGCTGCCATGCCCGAGCGAGACATGCAGACGCGTGCCATCCTCAATGCTTAAGCCAAGAATGCGATACAGCCGCGTCAGAGCGGGGATATCCCGCAGGCGGGCAGGCGCTTTGCGCTTCCATAATGTAATGATCAACAGGAGAAATGCAGTGACGGTGATAATTAAAAGGGCTGTCATGATGGGTCTGCTCCTTCGCGCAGAAGGAAGGATGCGAATGCACGCGCTTCAGTTTCCTCCTCGAGCATGTTGGCAAGAGCGGTGAGTTGATCGCTTTTGATAAAGCCGCCGCTAAAATAAATCGCCTGCGCTCCGAGCAGGGCAAGCGGACTTCCTGCTTCGAGAAACGAGGCGACCAGATCGTGAAGCTGATATTGGCGCAGGGATTCAGCCCAATGATGCCAAAATTCGCGTGGTGACTTCATAGTTATTGCGAGTATAGCATAATATCAATGTTGACTTACGCATCCTGCGCGTAAAAAAAATGCAATTACGTGAGCATTAAGAAAAAAGGAGGCAGTCACTTTTGAAGCGACCGCCTCCTTTTGTAATAAATTCAACAGCTACGGAGCAATGGTCGTACCAGACGGAAGTTCTGTATCCTTGGGGATGATAACGATCCCGTCGCGCACATACCATTTCTCATTGTCAATATCCATATTCCGCGGGAAAGGACGGATGGTGACATTATCACCAACACGCGCATTCTTGTCGAGGATCGCACCTTCGATGTGGCAATTCGCGCCAATACCGATCGGAATCTCCTGAGAACCACGCTCGAAATAATCCGAACCCATCACAATGCTATCCTTGATCACACAACCCGCCGCGATCTGGCTGCGAATGCCAATGATGGAGTGACTGATCTCCGACCTGAGAATACGGCTGCCGTCCGCGATCAACACATCCTTCAAGTTGCTATCCTCCACCGTGGAAGCGGGCAGATAGCGCGTTTCAGTATAGATGGGTTGTTTGGCATCGTAAAAATTGAAAGGCGTTTCAGATGTGGTCAACATCAGGTTCGTTTCATAGAACGAGCGGATGGTTCCAATATCCTGCCAGTACCCGTCGAAATCGAAACCAAAAACCGCATGCGAGTTGATCGCCTGCGGAATGATATCGCCGCCAAAATCATCATGGTTGGGGAAGTTCGTCAACAGATCGATCAACACCTTGGTGTTGAACATATAAATACCCATCGAACCAAGGAAAGGCTGTTCGGGGTCATCACGGCTGATATATTTCTTTTGGACTTCGGGATCTTTTGGCTTCTCAACAAAATCAGAGATGCGCCCATCCGCTTCACGCTTCAGGATGCCAAAACGCGTCACCTCTTCCTTTGAAACTGGCTGCACAGCGACGGTGATATCAGCCTGATTCTTCCAGTGATATTCCGCCATCGCTTTGTAATCCATGCGATAGAGATGGTCGCCTGCAAGTATCAGCACATACTTAGAACCCGTGGACAATATCTCCATGATCTGCTTGCGGACCGCATCGGCCGTACCCTGATACCAATCCGCGCTTTCCAGGGTTTGCTCTGCCGCCCAGATCTGCACCCAACCCGCATGGAACGAATCAAAATTATAGGTGCGGGTAATATGGCGATGCAGCGACACCGAGTTGAACTGCGTCAGAATCGCAATACGGAAGATCTCTGAATTAATACAATTGCTAATGGGAATATCAATGAGACGGTACTTTCCCGCAATCGGCACAGCTGGCTTCGAGCGCATCTGGGTGAGCGGATATAAGCGTGCCCCGCGTCCTCCCCCAAGGATGACTGCCAGGACTTCGTTCAATGACGGCATATGAGCCTCCTGGAATTCGTTTTTGTAAAACGCTTACGGCGAGATTTTCCCTATTTTACACCCATCGCCTTACGAATGCGATGGATAATATATACGATGGGATATGCCAGCAGGATCAAAATATCAATGACGATAAACAGCAGGTTAAGTTTCATATTCGTTTCTCCAGAAAAAACGAGGCACTCTTCCATGGGAATCTACGTTTTTTGGAGCGATAAGTTTTCTCTACTTCCATTTTACTTTTGACGAAAGCAATGTCAATTGCATCATGGGAAATACATATAAAACTCAAACGTCCTCCACTGGGAGGACGTTTTGTGGTTGCGGTGGTAAGATATAATACCGCGTTGGATTTGCCTGTGTGCCGAAGGAGGGAATCGAACCCTCATTCCCGTTGGGAACACGATTTTGAGTCGTGCGCGTCTGCCTATTCCGCCACTTCGGCTCATTTGTCGAACATCCCGCATCAGCGGTGCGAACGCAAGTATACCACTCCCAACCGCAAGGTCAAGGCAAATCTACACGGCATACCTGCCATAACATTCAACCATACAGAAGGAAAGAAATGAAGCTAGGAATTATCGGACTGCCCCAATCTGGAAAGACCACCATTTTCAACGCGATCACCCGCGGAAACGCCCCCACCACCGCCTCGGCGGGACGAATTGAGGTACACCAATCTGTAGTGGATGTACCCGACCCGCGCGTCGACGCCCTCTCAAAGATGTTCAACCCACGGAAAACGGTCTACGCCCGTGTGACCTACGCGGACATTGCCGGACTGGAAACCGGGTCCGCCAAAAGCGGCATTTCCGGGCAACTGTTAAATCAACTCAACCAAATGGACGGTTTGCTGCTGGTCGTACGCGCCTTTGAAAGCGACCTGGTCATGCACCCCAGCGGCAGCATCAATCCGCTGCGGGACGTAGAGATGATGACAGGTGAATTACTGCTGAACGATCTGGTGGCTGTGGAACGCAAATTGGAACGCCTGGCCGAAGAACGCAAAAAAGGCGGCACTGACAAAGCCCTCAACGCCCGCCAGACGGACTTATTCGAGAAGCTGCACACCACTCTCTCTGATAGCAAACCGTTACGCGACCTTGAATACACTGCTGAAGAATTGAAGGAACTCTCCAGTTTCGGCTTGCTCACACGCAAACCGATCCTCACCGTGTTCAACCTTGGCGAGGGACAATCCACTCCTGACGGCAGTAAACTTGACCATCCATCCATTGCGTTGATGGGCAAGCTCGAAATGGAAATTTCGCAGCTGCCTGCTGACGATGCGGCGATCTTTATGGAAGAATATGGCATCAAGGAACTCAGCCTCAACCGCATGATCAACGTCTCCTACGAATTGTTGAAGGAACAGACCTTCTTCACCGTCGGCGAGGACGAAGTGCGGGCGTGGGTCACGCATCGCGGTGCGACGGCACAGGAAGCGGCG
>VGOX01000055.1 GCA_016875755.1 Chloroflexota bacterium | reverse complement strand
TCTATCGTCTGCGGTCCATGGTCGGTTTATTTCCACGTAAATGGTTCGCCTACCAAAAACTCGAACGTATCCTTGAATTGTGCCATGCCTTCGTCGCTCAAAACTTTTTCGAGGGGCCAGGCTGCGAGGTCGTCCCAAAAGTTCATCAAGCGCCAGGGGAAAGGGCGCGGGTATTCGAAGAAAAAACGATAGGCGTAGTTCCACGCAAATTCAATTTGTTTTTCATTCATCTGGTGTGAAGGGATATCGCCGAGCACTTTTTCGAGGATGGCGTAGTATTCGTCCCATGTGTTGGGGTCGATCGTTATGCCGCGCCCACGATAGTGAGTTTGTCCGCACGAAATGACGGGACGTCCGTTCATGGCGGTTTCGAGACCGACAGTAGTAGTGTACGCCAAACCGACATCGGCGATCTCGATCAAGTCGTAGGTGTTGACCTTGTCCAATGCGCCGATGACGTGAATGTGGCTGGGAATTTCGGGCAACGCCTCTTTCACCACCGTTCCCATCGACTTGGCTTGCGGCACCAATTTCTCACCAGGATGCACACGGATGACCAATTGCACGTCGGTTCGATTGGCAAAATATTGAACGGTCTTCGTGATCCATTCGGTCATCGAAGCGGCAAAAATGTCACGACCAAGAGTCAGGCTGTCGCCGAGTACATTCGCGGCGAGCATCACCACAGGACGGTCATCGAGATTGAGTATTTTGCGCGTCTCTGCCGCGCCTTGTGAGGAGACATACTGCCAAAGTCTTTTCGACTTGCCCCACACGCGAGCGCCGCGGCGGGCATTTTCGAGATCCGCAACGCGTTCAAACATTTCATCCGTCATTGGCAGAGAGCATCTTGCATCAACAAGATAATCGGTTTCCTGCTGCATAATGGACGAATTTTGCGCCAGCCAAATTTGTTCGCGCTGGTCGTTGAATTCATAAGTGACCGCGTCGATGCCGAGGTAACGTGCCACGCGAAAGACAATTCCCATTTCAAGGATCAAGCCGTTGGGAATAAGCACCACATCAGGTTTGTTCATCTGCATCCATGCTAGTGCAGATTTGGCAGCAAAAGTGTTACGTTCGATGCGCAGATCATACAAAGCGCGGTCACTTGCGTCGTTCATATCCACTTCTTCGCGCATCAGGGTGTATTGGACGTCCCAGAGAGAGACTTCTTTTATATCTGTTTGAATTTTTTCGGGCAATTCGCCATGCCGCACTTCGCGAAGGGTTCCATGTGTTGCGCGGGATGAAGATTGCATATCCCACATTGAAACATGTTTTACCAGCGGAGAAAGCAGGGACAGCGTATCATGCGTGTGCAGCACACGCTGACGTTGAGTGAATTTATCCTTCTGTTTATGCCATTCGGAATAGGGCAGCGTCAAAAGCGTAACATCATGTCCCATGCCTGCGAGCACCAATCCGAGATATGCAGACTGTTCGATCCAATAATGAAGGGTGGCGAAGAAAAGAACCTTCTTGCCGCGCGGAGCGTTCTTTGCAAACGGCTCTACGACCGCACACGCCGCAGGCAACGATTTTTGCAGGCGATCCAAATTGAAATGATCACGGCGCGGACGATTCTTTGACCGCAGCATCCAATCGATTTCGGCGGTGAAGGGCAGGTCGCCCAGAAGTTCTCGGAGGGTGTTTTTGTTTGCCATGTGGTAATTAGTGATTGGTAATTGGAGATTGGTAATTACCAGTTACCAATTACTAATCTCCGATCTCTATTCACTACTCTCCGATTTTCTCTATCTTCCAATTCAAACGCGGCCGCACTGGTCCCACCCGCGGTTCTGCCCATTGCGTGCCAGGCGCGCCGGAAATATCCACGTTGAATGCCAACGCGTTCTCGTCCATGAAATAACGGCGCACGCCAAACGAACTTGCGTTCACGCCCACGGTGTAACGGCTGTCGTTGAAAATATCGGCGGGAATTTCAGCGCGGCTGATGTAATGACCCGCAGTGCGCGAGTCGAATTTATCATAGAGCGCGGGGTCATCGGTATCGAACGAAGCAAAGACATATTCGCCACGCATGGTGCTGACGTAAAGCCCCACACGCAAACCTGTGATGGGCGCATCGAGTTTATATTCAAATTCAAGGGTGACAGGTTCGGTGGAGCGGACTGTATCGACGACCTTCCCGCCTCTTTCCTTAACCTTCAAACTGATCGGCGTAAATGGCACGCTCGTCGCTGGAATATCTTCCGCTGCCCAAGTGCGCTCACCCGCTTGCGACTGTCCAAAGGACAGGTAGTAATCCACTGCCTCCTGCGTATTTCCACGCATGATGAGTTGACCTTTGTTCAAGACAATCGCTTCCTGCGTGAGCCGCAAAATGGCAGACATGTTATGACTGACAAACAATACTGTGCGTCCCTGTTGTGCCACATCACCCATCTTGCCGATACACTTCTTCTGGAATTCGGCATCGCCCACGGCCAGCACTTCGTCCACGACGAGGATCTCGGGTTCAAGGTGTGCAGCCACGGCGAAAGCGAGGCGCAGATACATGCCTGATGAATAGCGTTTGACGGGTGTATCGATGTATTGAGTAACTTCGGAGAAATCCACGATCTCATCGAATTTAGAGTCGATTTCAGAGCGGCGCATGCCAAGGATCGCGCCGTTCATGTAGATATTCTCGCGTCCCGTCAACTCGGGGTGAAAGCCCGTGCCCACTTCGAGCAGCGAGCCGACACGTCCACGCACAGAGACGGTACCAGTAGTTGGTTCTGTCACGCGTGAGAGAATTTTCAAAAGAGTGGATTTGCCCGCGCCGTTACGTCCCACAATGCCGAGAACTTTGCCTTCTTCCAAATCGAAAGAGACATCCTTCAACGCCCAGACATAGTTCTGGTTCAAACGGCGGTCAGACTTGCCGATCATGGCCTTCGCCAGACGAATGGGTGCAGAGACCGTATCCACGATCACATCACGGAGCATGTTATAGCGGAATTTCGTCTCCGCTGCGCCGATCTTGTATTGCTTGCCGATGTTTTTTACTGAAATCGCTGTGGTCATTAAATCGTATCCGCAAAGGTCTTTTCCATGCTTCGGAAGTAAAAGAGACCTGAGATAAAGATCAAGACTGAAATTCCAACGGAAACCCAGAGCGTGATGTCGGGTCCGTTGCCTGTGCCGAGCAATGCCCAGCGAAACCCATTGACCACACCTGCCATCGGATTTAACGAATACAAAATCTGCCATTCCTCCGATATTACAGAGGCAGAGTAAGCCACAGGCGTGGCGAACAGCCAAAACTGAGTCAGAAACGGGAGGGCTTGGTTTACGTCCCGATATTGGACGTTGACCGCCGAAAGCCAGAGCGCCACGCCGAGCGCGGTCACAATCGCAAGCAGGAGGAAGAGCGGAAGCGTCCAAACCAAATTCCATGCAGGCGTGACCTGATAGTAGAACATCAAACCGACGAGGATGACAAATGCGATCGCAAAATCGACCATGCCGGCAAAGACCGAAGACATCGGCAAAATGAGGCGCGGGAAGTAGATCTTCGTAACCATGTTGTTGTGCGCCACGAGCGAGCGGCTGCCCTGATTGAGCGCAGTGACGAACAAGCCCCACGGCAGCAAGGCGGTGAATGCAAAAACGGGATAGGGAATGCCTTCGGTGGGGAGTTTTGCAACGCGATCAAAAAGAAAAGTGAAGACGAGCATGGTCATCACAGGTTGAATGACCGCCCATGCCATGCCGAGCAGGGTTTGTTTGTATTTCACTTTGATGTCGCGCCAGACCATGAAGAAGATCAATTCGCGATACACCCAAAGGTCGCGCAGGTTGAGTGCGGCGAGTCCTTTGGACGGCTTGATGTAAACGGTGTGAGGTTCGTGGATGGGAACTTTTGGAATTTGCGTCATGGCATCTCTGTCAAACGTCAAACATCAGTGACATTCGACGTTTGACCTGCAACTTATTTTATTTTGTCTCGATTGGCTTTGAACCACTCGATGGTGCGCTTCATGCCTTCTTCGAAAGAGACTTGAGCGCTCCACCCAAACAGTTCCTTCGCTCGGGAGACGTCCAGTCCGCGGCGGGGCTGCCCGTTGGGCTTGTCCGTCTGCCAGACGATCTCGCCGTTGAAACCTGTCAACTTGACGACCATTTCTGTGAGGTCTTTGATGGAAATCTCATAACCTGAACCAAGATTGACGGGCAGGTCGCCGTTATATTTTTCAGCGGCGGTGAGAATGCCGTCGGCAGCATCTTCGACGTAGAGGAATTCGCGGGTGGGAGAGCCGTCTCCCCAGGCGGGCATTTCCTTGTCGCCGCGTTCGCCTGCTTCAATCGCCTTGCGGACAAGAGCAGGGATGACATGGGAGGTCTGCAAATTGAAATTATCGCGCGGACCATAGAGATTCACAGGTAACAAATAAATGGCGTTGAAACCATATTGCTGACGATAGGTCTGCGCCTGCACGAGCATCATTTTCTTGGCAAGCCCGTAGGGAGCATTCGTCTCTTCGGGATAGCCATCCCAAATCGCATCTTCCTTGAACGGCACAGGCGTGAACTTGGGATAGGCACACACCGTTCCTGTGGCGACGAATTTCCCGACGCCGTGTTTGTACGCCTGATGCATGAGTTCCACACCCATGATCATATTGTCGTAGAAAAATTCGGCGGGATGGTCGCGGTTCGCGCCGATGCCGCCTACATTGGCGGCAAGGTGAATGATGACCACGTTCTTCGGGTCCACACCATTGAGCGCATCAGCATAGAAGCGCTCGATGGCTTCGCGCTGGGTCAGGTCGTAGTCTTTCTTGCGCGGGATAAAAAAATCCGTCGCACCGCGTTCTTTCAACTTCTCCACCACGAATGAGCCGAGGAAGCCTCCGCCGCCTGTGACAATTACTCGTTTATCCTTCCAAAAACTTTCGGTCATGTAATCTCCTGGTTATGTCGTTGCGAGGAGGGTGCTCTTCCCGATGAAGCAATCTCCTCATCAACAAGAGATTGCTTCGTCGCTCCGCTCCTCGCAACGACATACTATTTATTGCACAATGAATTGTGCGTTTCGGTAGCGGTCATCTGTGGGATTGCGAATTAATCCCGATTTCAATGCGAACAACACTTCACGCACGCCGTCATCCACGTCCATCGTGGTGTTGAAACCAAGCACGCGTTGAATCTTCTCAAACGACACGGTGATGTCGCGCATGTCGCCGCCGAAGGTTAGGTCTTTGTATTCGACTGTGATCTCGGGCATGCGTTTGAGCACCAGCCCCACAATATCGTCCTTCGAGTAATTCCCGTTCTCGGTTCCCAAATTGAAAACCTGGCCGCGAATCGTTTCCTCTTTTGCTTCCAGCCCCATGATTACGCCGCGCACCACATCACGGATGTGGACGAAAGAGCGTGAATATCCGCGCTGGTAGATGATGAGCGAACGTTTGGTGAAGGCTTCCAGCACAAATTGATTGACGATCAGGTCAAAGCGGGTGCGGGGGGAGACTCCATACAAGGTTGCAAAACGAAACAATAACGGAGCGCACGCCGCATCTTTTTGCGCGAGCAAAAATTCTTCGCTGGCGATCTTTGTCTCGGCATATAACGATTGTGGATTTAAGGGAGTCTCTTCGGTGACGGGCTTGCCGTCTTCAGATAAGCCGTAGTTGCTGTAGGTGGATGCGAACACGAATCGTTCCACGCCCAAATCTGCTGCCTGCTCGAAGACCATTTTCGTCGCTTCGACATTGTACTTCCACGCCACCTGCTTACCCACCGCCTGACAGGCTGGGAAGCCAACGATCGCTGCGAGATGGACAATGGCATCTGGCTTCTGCCAGTCGCGCTTAATTGCGTCGCGCACGACGCGGGGTTCGGTCACATCCGCTTTGATGAAGTGGAAGTTTGGATGATTCAGGAAAGGCACAATGCTTTCGCCGCCAAACAGTAAACTGTCCAGGATGGTGACCTTGTAATTTTGCCGAAGCAGTTCCGAGGTTAAGATCGAACCGATGTATCCTGCCCCACCTGTGATGAGTACATGACGGTCTGTCATTCCAAGCCTTCCAGTCTGATCTTGTATCCATCCAAAATGAGTGCGGGCGCAGATTTATCGTTCACGACCGCAACCCCCTGCTCGATGCAGGTCAATTTGCAAATATCCGCCACATCACCCGAGCCGACGATACGGACTCGGTCAAAACCTGCGTTTTGGATCTTTGCGAGATGGTCCTTCACACGCTGGCGTGTGCGGCGATAAACGGAAAAGGATTGCTCGAGATAATTCACCGCGAGACGGGCGCGCAGGGCAAGCCCTTCGGGTGTGATAATGTAACGTAATTTCTTGCGCTCGGCGCGTGAGACCTTGACCGCGCCTTTTGCGATCAGTCGTTTTAAATGCCAATTCACCGTGCCAACCGCCACGCCCAGCTGTGTTGCAAGAGTGGACTGATTAACATCGGGGTCGTTCTCGATCTGCTCGAGAAGGGTGAGTTCGCGGAGTTCTTCGTTTGTGGATTCCATGTTCAAAATTCAGCAACTGAATTATAACTAGGAATAACGGAATGTCAATCAACAAATTCACGGGAACGCCCCCACTTCATCTACTTTAGGGGATATCCGGCCTCAACTGGTAAATATCCGCTCCATTAACAGTATCTTTTTTTACATAATTCTCTTCAATGAACAGCAGGGTCTCATCCAAATTAGAGGCGAGCACAACGCTTTTCCGCTTTATTTTCTGCTCCCTGCGGACGTCTTCATCCAAATCGGGGATGCGCTTGCGGTCGGCAGGCTCGATGTAATTGACGATCAATTGCGGCGGCTCAGACACAAGCTGGGAGTGGAATTGCTCAGCCCAGGCATTTGTCAATGGAGTATCCACATGTACGAGCGGGTAGGGTAAAAAGGAAACGGGCGCCTCCCTGCCAGATACAAAATTGATCACAGGCCTGAAACCCCAGACCAACACCTTATCTTGCTCGCTCGTATTCTCCCGAATATATATTGCGACCGGGTCCACATATTCAACCTGCCCTGAACTTATATTTTGAAGAGCAGTTCCGTATCCCTTCCAAACATCAAGTTTGAAAATAAGGGCAAGTAATATCGCAGAAAGAAGGAGTAGCGTGGTGTAATTTTCGAAGCGGGGCATAAATCTACCCAAGAGATAAAAGACCGCGAAAGCACCCAACACACCCAAATAGGTAGACCACCCAATGAAGTAATGCAGGTAATTCCTGCCCGAAAGCATACTGAGAAGCAACTCAATTGGCAGCCCCAGCAAAAGGATCACAAGCAAAGGGGGAAATTCCTTTTTTGAGATATCCAATCAAGGCAATAGCGGAATAACCAACCCCAATGGAATTAAATGCACCCAATACGCCCTGTAAGATCTGTCCAACACTGGTATCGGAACTGTATTGAAAATTAAAAACAAGCACCACATTGATCATTTCCTGTAAACACTACCACCGCCGCTCCCAACACGATCAAAACAGCCCGCCTGACCAATAGCTTCCATTCCCACGAGAAAAACGTCAGCAAGAAAAAAGCACCTGCCGCCGCAGCCTGCATACTTATATTATTGGGGCGCAAAAGAATATTAAAGCCCAACGACAGACCGATTAACACATCAAAAAGCTTAGATCGAGGCTCATTCATCCCCTTAAAAAACGCCCATAACGCCAGGCAGCTAAACAGAACCGAATACTCCTCTGAGTAATTCCCGCCTTGCAAAACATTTCCAGCCGCAGCAACCATGACGAATACCCCAATCAAAGCAGGGATGTCTCCCATGATAGAACGCATCAAGGAATAACAAAGCCATACGGCTCCACACAGAAAAAGAAATTCCATCAGCCAGATGCCCCACCGCGAACCATCCCCCAACGATAGCCCCAGCGCATTGATATAAAACACCAGCGGGCCCTTATTCTCCCAGACATCCAAATAAGGGATTTTGCCCTTCAAGATCAGGGATCCGACATACATAAAAATCCCCGTATCGCGTCCTGGGTAGGAGAACAGCGGATTCAACAATATCCCAGCAACCAGAAGTCCGCCCCACAAAAACTTCAACAAAACCTGCAGAGACAAGGGAGCTTCGACCCAAACTTGTTTTTTAAGCATACGCAGCCTCAAAATCTACAAAAAAAATCAGCAGAATAATTATAACTTCACTCAAACAAGAACTTTCCCAAAAACCCACGCAGAATTATCTTTTCTTAACATTTCAGGTAAAATCACCCCGCTATGAATATAAACATACCTTTTGATGAAGCAGGCAAGGTCTATCAGCAAAACCACATCGCCCAATGGGATTCCATCGCAAATAAGCGTGACCATTGGCGCGGCATGGGACGCTGGTATCACCGCCGTCTGGCTGAAACTTACAAATTCCTTGTCAACCCCAACCAGCGTGTGTTGGAGATCGGCTGTGGCATGGGCGGCCTCATTGCTAGCCTTCAACCATCCCACGGCGTTGGCGTGGATTTCTCGGCCGAGATGATCGCACGCGCCAAACAACGTCACCCTGAGATCGAATATCAACAGCTCGATGCACACGACCTTTCGAGCCTTGAAGGCACATTCGATGTCATCATTCTCTCCGACACTGTCAACGATCTATGGGACGTTCAACGCGCACTGGAACAGGCGAAGAAATTCTGCACACCACATACCCGTCTCATTCTGAATTTTTACAGCCACCTATGGCAACTGCCGCTCAAGATCGCGCAAAGCCTCAACCTTGCCACCCCCATGCTCAGCCAAAACTGGCTCACCCCCGAAGATGTGGATAACCTCCTGCTGCTTGCAGGTTTCGAAAGCATCCGCACCTCGCGTGAAATTCTCTGGCCCCTGCCGCTTGGCGCATTCGCAAACCGTTACCTCGTCAAACTCTGGCCCTTCAACAGCTTCGCACTCTCAAATTTCGTCATTGCACGCCCTGCCCCACAACCCGCAAAACAACCCAGCGTTTCAGTCATCGTCGCCGCCCGCAATGAAGAAGGCAACATCAAGACTATCTTCGAACGCGTGCCGCAAATGGGATCAAAAACCGAACTCATCTTCGTAGAAGGACACTCCCGCGACAAAACCTACGAAACCATTGAGAAGGAAATTCCGCTTCACCCTCAAATCTCGAGCCTGCTCTTTCGACAGCCCGGCATTGGCAAAGCGGACGCAGTGCGCCTCGGCTTCGAGAAAGCTTCCGGCGACATCCTCATGATCCTCGATGCCGACCTTACCGTCCCGCCGGAAGACCTGCCGCGGTTTTACGAAGCGATCGCAACCGGCAAAGGCGAATTCATCAACGGTGTACGTCTCGTCTACCCGATGGAAAAGGAAGCGATGCGAACGCTCAACTTCATCGGCAACAAATTATTCAGCCTGACATTCTCCTGGATGTTGGGCCAATCCATCAAAGACACCCTCTGCGGAACCAAGGTCATGTGGCGCGAAGACTATGAAAAGGTCGCAGCCAACCGCTCCTACTTTGGTGATTTCGACCCCTTTGGAGATTTCGACTTGATCTTTGGCGCAGCAAAACTCAACCGCAAGATCGTCGATCTTCCCATCCGTTACCGTGAACGCACGTACGGAACCACCAATATATCACGCTGGAAACACGGACTTCTGTTATTCCGTATGGTCGCTTTTGCCGCGAAAAGAATCAAATTCGTCTAAGGTAGACGATATGCCCCAGCAACTAAAATCAGTACTTCACGAAAGCGTAAAACAAGGTTGATGTTGAATGACTTCAGTCGAGCCCCACAAATGTTCAATCGCACGGCTGAGTAAGAGCGCCAAGCGACGCAGAGATAACCAAAAACGCTTTGGT
>VGOX01000054.1 GCA_016875755.1 Chloroflexota bacterium | reverse complement strand
AATACATCCTTGCCACACAAATCTTCTATTCCTGCCCCTAATCACCCCTGGCGTCGTTCTCCGATTGGTAAAGCAAAATTCCTCCCTACTACTCAGTTTTCAAAAAACTGACGCCCACCCACATACCAGACTTGAGAATCTTCTAAATTTTGACCGCAGACCATAGACCGCTGACCGTGGTCTGTCGTCTGTGGTCAACGGTCGTTTTACCCCACCTCACTTCCCGCCAGCCAACCCGTCGTCCATGCCGCTTGAAAATTGAATCCGCCCGTAATGCCGTCAATATCCAATACTTCACCCGCGAAGAACAGCCCGTCCACCACGCGGCTTTGCATGGTCTTGAAATCCACTTCCTTCAAACTTACACCGCCGCAGGTGACGAACTCTTCCTTGAATTGCCCCTTGCCTTGAATTTTGAATTCGCCTGCTGTCAGTTCTTCGGCAAGTTTTTTCAACTCGGCTTTTGAAACATCCGCCCAATTTTTGTCGCCGATAAAATGCACCAGTTGTTTCCACAAACGAATCGGTATCTGCGAGAACGCGGCATGGGTCGCGATTTTCTTGCGCGCATTTTCGTGCCAGTCTTTGTTGCGCTGCAAAATCTCCAGCGTGGCATCCAGCTTATAGTCGCCGAGCCAGTTCACGGTTAAGGTGGATGCGTATATTTTATCGAAGAGAATTCGCGCGCCCCAGGCAGAGAGTCGCAGCACGGCAGGTCCGCTCATGCCCCAATGCGTGATCAACAGCGGTCCGCGCGCGGTGAGCGAATCCATTTTCAAGATTACATCTTCCACTGCCACGCCCGCCAAATCATTGATGCGCTTGTCTTTGATGTTGAACGTAAATAATGAAGGAACTGGGTCGGCAATCGTATGCCCCAGTTTGCGGACGAGATCGAGCGACTTGCGATCGCCGCCTGATGCGAATAATAAATTTTTTGTTTGGATGAATTGCGACTTCGCTTCGCTCTTAACCTCGAGCTTGAATCCACCCTGCGGACTTTTTGCCACATCCCAAACGGATATCCCCATCCCAACCCGCACGCCCGCCTGCTTTGCAGAAAAGCGTAATGTGTTCGCGATGGTATTCGAATCGTCGGTGACGGGGAACATACGCCCATCGGATTCGGTCTTGATGCGCACACCGCGTTCCTCGAACCACGCGACGGTGTCGGCGGGCTGAAAGCGCGAGAACGCGCCGCGCAGTTCAGCCCCCCCGCGCGGATAATAGGTGATGAGCTTGGCTGGCTCGAAGCAGGCGTGCGTGACGTTGCAGCGTCCTCCGCCCGAGATGAGCACTTTGCCGAGTGTCTGGCTGGCTTTTTCAAGGATGAGGATGCGTCCTTTTGGGTTGAGTTCGGCGCAACGAATCGCGGCGAAGAATCCCGCCGCGCCGCCGCCAATGATGATGACATCCCAGTTCGTTTGTAAGTTTTTCGACATGGAAGTGATGATAACGTATCCTGACAAAAATAGCGAATATATATGTTGACAATTCTTGATACTGGTGTACTCTATGAATAATCGCAGAATTAAAGGATTTTAGTGGTGTGTTATTGAAAGGTTATTGAAAGGGAACGCTATTTATGGAGTGTTATCATCCAGATATCCACCATCATGAACATAAAAGAGTATTTGTCTGAGCCTGATGTTTTGCATGTGTTGAGACTGTTTGAATGACCTCTTTATATCTTGAGCAATTGTACGACCTGCATGTTTTGCTTAATGTCGCATTCAGCCGTCAGGGCGGGGTCGACGTTTTTATGGGTTGGCTGAGGAAAAATACGAATGTGCAGTTTGCTGCGCTATTCGTCGATGCGGAAGGGAAGAATTCACTGCGTCTGCTTGCTTCCACAGAAACAAAACTTGTGACGAGTGTTGTGAATACTCAGGAACCATGGGCTTGGCTTGTTGAGCATGGTTGTTCATTTGGAAAAGAAAAGCAGGAACAATTGCCGCTCATTTTTGGCGGACAGGCGTTTGGTGCTTTTTTATTTACCAGTACAGCGCGGGGGAAAAAACGAACAGATGAAAAACGTCTGCTGGAGCTTGCGCTTGCCAGTTTGACGCCTGTTATTCAGAATCATATTCTTCCCCATACATCATTGCATGAAAACCATGAGCGGGATCGGGTCATCTCCGAACTCTTGGCGGAGGAACGTTATCGCATGCTTGTGGAGCGGATGCCAATCGCCATGTACCTGGACCAGCCAGATGAGCACGGCGCTTGTTTGTATATGAGCTCGAAAATAATGGATCTTGTCGGGCACTCCTCCCAGCAGTTTTTGGATGACCACTTTCTGTGGAATGAGTTGATCCATGCGGAGGATTATCCGCTTGCGATAGCAACCATTGCAGAAACCATCAAAAATGGGGAGGCAATTGCGGAATATAGAATGGTCGCACGAGATGGTCGGATCGTCTGGGTGCGGGATACCTCCGTCCTCATTCGGAATGAATCCGGCGCTCCCCAATATATTCAGGGATTTTTGGAGGATATCACTGAGAGGCGAAATGCCGAAGAGGAATTGAAGGTGAACGAACGCCGTTTTCGCGCATTGATCGAAAACGGATTGGATTACATTTCCCTGTTGGATGTGAACGGCAATCTGCTCTGGGAAAGCCCCTCCACTTCCAATATGTTGGGATACCAATACAACGAGTTTCTTGGGCGGAATCTGTTCGAGATCATTCACCCGGACGATCAGAAATGGACCTTGCAATATTTTTCAGAAATGATCAGCCAGCCGGGCAGCCGCCGCACAGGTATTTTTCAGATGCGGCGTTCCGATGGGACCTGGCGCTGGGCAGAGGCAATTGCCAGTAATTTTCTGCATGATTCGGCTGTGGGTGCGCTCATCATCAACTATCGCGATATCACAGAACGGAAACAGGCAGAGGATTCCCTGCGGGAGAGCGAAGAAAAATACCGCACATTTCTTGAGCAATTGCCTGCCGTTGTTTATGTGGATGTTTTGGATGGCAGGGGCACGACGATCTTCGTCAGCCCGCAGGTGGAGGAAATATTTGGCGTGACAGTGGGGGAATGGTTGAAAAGCGACCTTGATACCTGGGCTGCTCTTCTGCACCCGGAAGACCGTCAGATGGCGCTGGAAGAGTATAAGAAACTCTCACAACCCATGCAGGAATATGATCTGGAGTGCAGGATCATCCGCCCTGATAAACGGCTGGCTTGGATCCAGGACAAAGGCAAGGTGTTGCAGAATAGTTCAGGCCAGTTGTATCTTCATGGCGTGATGGTGGATATTACAGAGCGCAAACTCCATGAACGCGAATTCCATGCGGAAGCCATGCTTGCCCAGGCATTGGGAGAAACTCTCGAGTTGTCGCCTCTTTTGGAACGGTTGCTGGATGCAGCCCGTCATGCCATCCCTGCAGCGGACAAAGGCAGCACCCTGCTTGTGGAGACTGATGGCAGTCTGCGCATCCATGCCTTGAGCGGATATGTTGACGAGCGCCTGAGCGGTCTTACATTTTCAAACAGATCAGGATATGCGGTTCGGGTTGCCAAAGAGAAGAAGCCGATGCTGTTCTCCAATGTGCGCACCGACCCCGAACTGCGCTATGACGGTGATATTGAAGATGCAAAGGGTATTCATAGCGCCGTTGTTGCCCCCATGCTGATTCAGGATCGTTTGGTTGGCGTTCTTTCGCTTGATTCAAAAGCGAAGGACGCCTTCACTGATGCAGACCTGCGTTTGCTGGTCAAGTTTGCCACCTCTGCGGCATTGATCGTGGAGCGTGCACGCCTGTTCGACGACACGCAGAAACGTCTGGCGGAGTTGAGCGTTTTGCATCAGTCCAGCCAGAGTCTTTTGGTTTCAGGGTTCGATGCCGATGCGACGTATGCAAGTTTGCATGATGCGGTAGCGAAGGTCTTGCCTTGTGATGCGTTCGTGGTTGTGCTGGAAGATGTTGCCGAGGGTGATTATCATGCTGTGTATCGATTTGACAGGGGCAAACAGTATCAATCTGCCCGTGTGCCGCGCGGCTCAGGCCTGAGTGGACAGGTCATTTCAGAGGGGAAGACCCTGCTCGTGCGAGATTATCACGAGCGGCAGGATGTGCAGGCGGTTCATTTTGGACATCAGGAACATGTCCATTCCATTTTGGCGATTCCGCTGAAACGCGGTGGACGCACGTTTGGCATGATCTCGGCGCAGTCGTATGAGATCGGCGTGTATGGAGAAAGTCATCGTGAGGTGCTCGAAACGATCGCTGCGCAATTTGCTTCCTCCATTGAGATCGCCCGCCTGTTTGAAGAGACCCAGCGCCGCTTGCGCGAACTGGAGATATTGCAAACCGTTTCGGCGGCATTGCGTCAGGCGCATACCATTCAAGAGATGCTGCCCATTTTTGTGAAGAATGCCGCGCGGGCGGTGGGCGCGCAAGTGGGTTCCATTTATCTGCGGGAGGAATCCAGCGGTGATTGGGTTTCGCATGGCTGGGTGACTGCGGAAGGAAATTGGACGCAGAGTCCGCTTGAGCTGAGGCATAAGCCCGGTGAAGGCGTAACAGGCATGGTCGGGGAAAGAGGCGAAGCGTACGTCATCGAAGATTGGCGTACCGATCCGCATGTCATGGCGTTGAGCGGGGAGGCGGATGATCTTTCTGCTCTATATAGCGGTATTTCCCTGCCTTTCCATGCGGAGCATGAGATCGTAGGCGTGATGCATATTTGGTACGGCGAGCGGCATGTGTTTTTGGAAAATGAAAAACACCTGCTGACTGCCATTGCGAATATGGCAGGCAATGCCTTGCACCGCGCGCACTTGCATGAAGAGACAAAACTGCAATTGAAGCGGCTGACGGTGTTGCGCGATATTGACCGTATCATCGCTTCCAGTTTTGACTTGAATACCACCCTGAGTATTTTGCTGAGTCATGCCACGGAGCAACTGAATGTAGATGCTGCCAATATATTGCTGTTCAACCCGCATACGCAAATGCTCGAACATGCGGCAGGACGCGGTTTCCGCACAAACAGGCAGGCGCAATTGAAGCTGCGTCTTGGTGAAAGTCTTGCGGGGAGGGCCGCGACAGAGCGCAAGGTGATCATGGTTCCAGTTCTCGATGACCTGCGGGAAAGCATCAACAAATCCGAGTTGTTAAAGGATGAAGATTTCTACGCCTATTACGCGCACCCTCTGATCACGAAAGGTGAGATCAAAGGCGTGATGGAGGTTTTCCATCGTGCGCCGTTGAATGCCAGCCTCGATTGGCTGAGTTTCTTTGAAACACTGGCGGGGCAGGCTGCCATTGCCATCGACAATTCTCATTTATTCGAGAACCTAGAACGCTCAAGCCTTGAGTTGATTCTGGCATATGATAAAACGATCGAAGGCTGGTCGAAGGCGCTGGATCTGCGCGACCGTGAAACAGAAGGACACACCCGCCGCGTCACCGACCTGACCTTGAAACTGGCAGAACAATTCAACCTTTCCCACGCGGACATCGTCCACTTGCAGCGCGGATCGTTGTTGCACGACATCGGCAAGATCGGCATTCCAGATCACATCCTGCTCAAGCCTGGCAACCTCACCGATGAAGAATGGTTCATCATGCGCCAACATCCGCAATTCGCCTACAACATGCTTGCATCGGTGCAATACTTGAAACCCGCACTCGACATTCCCTATTGTCATCACGAAAAATGGGACGGCTCAGGTTACCCGCGCGGACTCAAGGGCGAACAAATTCCGCTCTTTGCGCGCATCTTCGCCGTGGCAGATGTGTGGGACGCGCTCACCAGTCACCGCCCGTATCGGCTGGCTTGGTCGAAAGAACAAGTCCTCGAATACATTCGCTCGCAATCGGGCATTCACTTTGACCCCAAAGTGGTGGATGCCTTTTTCAAGGTGATCGGGAAATAACTTAATCAGAAAACAAAAAATGCAGAGGTGTTCAAGCCTCTGCACTTTTTCTATTCAAAAACCGCCAACTCCAGCGGTGGGAGGTTCATCCCTTCGTGCGGGCTGAACTTGCATGCGCCATGCAATTGTTTTTTCTTTTGCAGCGTGTATTGCTCCGCCACACGCAAAGGGATACTCTGTTCATTCTCGGAGAAATTCGCAAAAACGATGACTTGTCCATCCGCGTGCGGGCGGACATAGCCCAGCACATGTTCGTTCTCGGTGTGGATGACTTCCAACTCGCCGCCTGCCAACGGGGAGAGTTGTTTCCGTAATCCTGTCAGTTTTTTCAAGCCCTGATACACCCGCCCCTCGACGGTGGTTGCGTCATGTCTTTTTTCGTACACCTCCCAATCCGCCTGCGGACGATGCACCCAGCGGCTGTCGCGCATGTGGTCGGGGTTGTCACGATAGCCGTAATCGTTGAGCGTGCCGATCTCATCACCCAGATAGATCAGCGGAACTCCGCCCACGGTGAGGATGATTCCATGGATCAGCAAAATGCGGCGGATGGCGAGTTCCACTTCCGCAGCACCTTCTTCGGTCAGCGCCTTTTCCAAGCCAGCCAGCGAAGCGCACGTCCCGCTGATGCGGCAATCGCCTGTGACGGGATTCTCCTGAAAGGGAAGTCCGCGTGCGAAACTGCCTTCAAAACGTCCGCGATAGAACTCGTTGAGGAAGCGGCGATGGTCGTAGCCGTTCACGCTGAGTTGGGCGGCGTCTTCATCTGAAAACGTCCAGCCGATGTCGTCATGCACACGGACGTAATTGACCCAAGCCGTTTCGGGATGAATCTTGAAGCGCGACGCTAACGCCTGCGAAAGCAAATCCACTTTGCGGGTGGCGAGCGTATTCCACAGGAGCGCCATCAACAACGGGTTGTACGAGACCTGACATTCGGCAGGGGAGATGTACGCAACGACATCGTTAGGGTGGACAATGGCTTCCGATTTGAAGATGAGCGCGGGCGCGGAGATGCGTGCCACGGCGTTGAAGGCTTGAATCAGCGTGTGCGCTTGCGGAAGATTTTCGCAGTTCGTGCCCATCTGCTTCCAAATGAAGGCAACCGCATCAAGGCGTAACACTTCCACGCCCTGGTTGGCAAGGAAGAGCATCTCTTCTGCCATGCGGTTGAAGACAGCGGGGTTGGCGTAATTCAGATCCCATTGATATGAGTGGAAGGTCGTCCATACCCAGCCGCCCGCGCCGTTGAATAGATTGGGGAAGAAGGTAAACGCGCCCGTATGCTCGTCGGGAAATATCTCCCTGAGATTCTGCTCGTATTGGTCGGGCAGGCTGCGGTCAGGGAAGATGCGGTAGAAATCCATGTAATCTTCGTCGCCCGCCTTGGCGCGTTCAGCCCACAGGTGTTCATCCGAAGTGTGATTGAAAACAAGGTCCACCACGAGGCTGATGCCCGCCTTGCGCAAGTCACGCGCCAGTGCCGAGAGTTGCTTCATCGTGCCGAGCGGCGGATGCACCTCACGATAACTGCTGACCGCATACCCGCCATCGTTCTCGCCATCGGGCGCTTGAAAGAGCGGCATGAGATGCAGGTAGGTGAGACCGAGTTCCTTGAAGTATGGAATCTTTTTGCGAATGCCGTCTATGTTGTTTGCAAAACGATCCACGTAACACACGCCGCCAAGCATCTGATTGGATTGAAACCATGCGGGGTCTTGCTCACGCGCTGCATCAAGGGCGCGCAGATCGGCGGCGCGGACAAACCATGAACGCGCAATGCTGGTGAGCAGGTCTTCGAGGTGGAAATAAAAATCGTGCTGGCTGCCATAAATTTCAAAATACAATTTGAACAATGCGGGGAAATACTGCGAAAGCCGCGATTCAAATTCACCCCAGCCATGCGGGTCTTTTTTGATTTCTTTTTTGAGCGTCTCTTTCACACGCGGGAGAATGCGTTCCAGCGCCCTGCGCGTTTCAGATTTGAGGGGATGCGATTGAATCATACGGCTTGTTCGGCAAGCGCAATTGCGCCCAACATGCCCGAGCGATTGCCCAGCCCGGGCGAGACGATATACGACTCGATATTTTCAAGGATGACGGGCGACTGGATGTACCCGTTGATGTAGTCCCGAGTCTTTTTCTGGACCTTGGGCATGAGATGCCCTAGTGAGCCGACTCCACCGCCGACGATGATCC
This sequence comes from Chloroflexota bacterium, assembly GCA_016875755.1. Classification (GTDB taxonomy): domain Bacteria; phylum Chloroflexota; class Anaerolineae; order Anaerolineales; family Villigracilaceae; genus Villigracilis. Next base: position 1,774 of record VGOX01000054.1, on the reverse strand, counting down.
GCTGCGGCGAGAGGGTCAGCGCGTAATTGGCAAGCGCCTGCGCAATGTAATCCGCTTCCAACTCCCAGGCGGGGTGCTCGGGCGGAAGTGTGCCGCCACGCTGCCCCCAGCGTTGTTCGATGGCGACGCCCGAAGCCAGCCCTTCCAGACAATCGCCATGAAATGGACAAATGCCTTCAAAGGGGTCTGTTTCTTTATTGTGCTTCACGGTGATATGTCCCATTTCGGGGTGCAGCAAACCATGCAGAAGATTGCCCTCCACATACGCGCCGCCGCCGACACCCGTCCCGACCGTGAGATAAATGAAGGTCTTCAGTCCCTGTGCTTTGCCCCAGCGCCATTCTCCCAGCGCCGCGCCATTGACGTCTGTATCGAAGGCGATGGGAATGTCGAAGGATTTTTTCAAGATGCCGACGACGTCCGCGTTGGACCAGCCTGGTTTCGGAGTGGGCAGGATATGCCCGTAGGTTTTTGAGGCGGGGTTCGGGTCCAGTGGACCGAAACAGGCGAAGCCAATTCCTGCCAGTTTGCCGAAGTTGACTTCTTGCGCTTTGAAGAAATCTACGGCTTGGGCGAGGGTCTCTTCTGGTGTGGTAGTGGGGAAGCGGGCTTCGGCGCGAATGTCGTTGGGACCCGTGCCGACAGCACAGACGAACTTCGTCCCGCCGCCTTCGATGCCGCCATACAGGTGATTGTTATTTTTTATTGTTTTTGTCATTGTTTTTGCAGCCAGAGATAGGAATAAGGCGGTAGGGTCAATTCTTCCATGAGGGTGACGGGGTGTGCGCCGAACAGGTCGAGATACGCTCCCTGTTGGGCTTTGGGAATGTGCAAAGTTTGTGCGGCGCCGCTCAGGTTGTTGAAAATGAACATGGTGTCATCCCCGTGCTGGCGCAGGTAGGCAGCGACATGCGGGTTGCCCGCATCCACCCATTCCATGCTGCTGCTGCCGAAGGCTTCGTGCTTTTTGCGCATGGCGATCATCCGCTTGACGGAGCGGAAAAGTGAATCGGGGTCATTGATCTGGCTGGCGACGTTGATCTTGTGATAACTCAAGTCGCCTTTGACCAACTCCGCAAAGGGCGTGGCATTCGTAAAGCCTGCGTTGGGTGAGTCGTCCCATTGCATCGGCGTGCGGACGCCGTTGCGGTCGAACAGGTCGAGGTTATCGCCCATGCCGATCTCGTCACCGTAGTAGATGATGGGTGCGCCAGGCAGTGTGAAGAGCAATAAATTTGCCAGCTCGATTTTGCGGCGGTCATTATCCAACAGCGGCGCGAGGCGGCGGCGGATGCCGAGGTTGAGTTTCATGCGTGGTTCGGGCGCGTACTCTTTCCACATCCACTGGCGTTCTTCTTCGGTGACCATTTCGAGCGTGAGTTCGTCATGGTTGCGCAGGAAGGTACACCATTGGCAGTTCTCAGGGATGGGCGGTGTGCGCTGCATGATCTGCTGCATATCTTCGAAGCGACCCTTTTTGAGCGCCATGTAGATGCGCGGCATGATTGGGAAGTGGAAACCCATGTGAAATTCGTCGCCATCGCCGAAATAGGGACGCACATCTTCGGGCCATTGGTTCGCTTCACAGAGCAGGATGCGCTCAGGATAATGCTCGTCCATGAACTTGCGCAATTTCTTGAGATACACATGAGTCCTCTGCAAGAAGCCGTTCATTAATAGCCAAAACTTGGGCTGAAAACCAGCCGGGAGCGTAGCCAGCGCGCCGAAAAAACGAAAAAAGAAACCACGGCGGCGGGTGCTGCGTCGTTTTGCA
>VGOX01000053.1 GCA_016875755.1 Chloroflexota bacterium | reverse complement strand
ATGCCGAAGTCCACAGCAACCAGCTCCCCGTCTGGCATGAGGCGCACAAGACCGTAACCCGTGGTGGCGGTGCCGGGGTCAATTCCGAGGGCCAGAGTCATTTAATCCGTGAAGAGGGGTAAATGCCCGAGCGAGTGGATGTGCATCCACTGGGCGCGGTCACCTTCGGTGAGAATGGCGGCTTCGCCTGCAACGGTGGCGCCTGCTTTGTCGAGGATCATGCGCATGCCTTGCAGCGTGGAGCCTGTGCTGATGACATCGTCGAGGATCATGACCTTTTTGCCTTTGATACGTTCACGATCTTTTTCATCGAGGATCAAAACCTGCGGCTGCCCTGTGGTGATCGAAAGCGTCTCCGCTTGCAGGGCGTCGCCCATATACGGCTTGTACGTTTTTCTCAGGATGATGTACGGCTTGTCCGCTTCCACTGAAAGCGCGTGCGCCAGCGGAATGGACTTTGCCTCGGCAGTCACAAGAATATCGTAATCAACATCCTTCAATTGAGCAGCGAGCGCGCGAGCGCTGGCTTGCACCAACTCGGTATCGCCAAGAATGTTCAAGATGGCAATGCGCAGACCAGGCTTGATCTCGAATAACGGCAGTTCGCGTTTGACGCCAGCAATGTCGATCGAATAGGTTTCACGTGTAGACATGATTTTTCTCCGTAGGGAATTTTGCATCGGAAGTTTATCATAAAAGATTTTGGAAAACTCCATTAGAAAATTTGTGCTATACTCTGCCAATGCGCCCGATCCGCTCCTCTGAAATTGGTGGTTACCTCTACTGTCGCCGCGCCTGGTGGTATCGCAAGTCGGGAGTCCCCTCTGAAAATCAGGTTGAGCTCGCTGCTGGAACCGACCTCCACCGCCGCCACGGGAGACAAGTCCTCGCCTCGCTTCTCACGCGAACCATAGGCTGGGTGCTGTTACTGGCGGCGATTCTTACGCTGGTGGCATACCTTGCCTATCAATTGCTATGACCTACATTGTCCTTATTCTTTTTCTGCTTGCATTGGTCTTCTTCTGGCAGTCGAACCGCCAGCAAAAAGCCGCAGGTCTGCCCGGCGGACGGGTCATTTACACCGACACAGACGGCTGGGGCAAGGTGGAGAAACCGCTCTATTACGCCGCACTCAGCCTGACGGGCAAACCTGACTACCTCATCGAAAAGAACGGGCAGATCATCCCCGTGGAAGTGAAGTCTGGGCGTGCGCCGGAAGCGCCGTATGATTCGCATATTTTTCAACTGGCTTCCTATTGTTTGCTGGTCGAAAAAACATATAAGAAACGCCCGCCGTATGGCATCATCCATTATGAGAACCGCGATTTTGCAGTGGACTACACCCGTGAGTTGGAATCCGCGTTGATCGAGTTGCTGGCGGATATGCGCGAAGATGACGTGCGGAGAAGTGTACACAGGTCGCATGAGCAGGCGTCCCGTTGTAAGCGATGCGGGTATCGGAATGTCTGTGAAGAGAAACTGGCATAGTCCAGAAGGACAAAAGGTATAATTTCAAGCATGTCTGTGCCATTTATACCCAAACGCCCGGTTGTTACGGCCTACCCCAAAATGCCAGAAGCCTTTACAGAAGCGGAAGCAATGTCCGCTTTTTTGAAGGAAAAAGGCATGGATGCACCTGTCGGTTCGTTATACGATGAAGACCTTCGCAAGCGTGTCAAAAAAGGTGAATTCGATATGCTCATTGCTGTCGGCGGAGATGGTAGTGTCTTGCGTGCAGGACATCTGTGTGCGCCTTCGGGCGTTCCCATTTTAGGTGTGAACCTTGGCAGGCTGGGCTTTCTCATCCAGATCGACCGCAAGGAATGGCGCGAGTACTTTGAAAAATTATTGAGCGGCGAAGCGTGGATCGAAAACCGTATGATGCTGCACGCAGAGCACATCCGCGCAGGGGAAAGCCTTGGGCATTCCAATGCGTTGAATGAGGTGGTCGTCGGGCGCGGACAGAATCTACGCCCCGTGCGCTTGACTGCCTTTGTAGACACCCGTCAGCTTGCCAGCTACGTGGCAGATGGCTTGATCGCATCCACGGCCACAGGGTCAACGGCGTATGCGCTTGCGGCTGGCGGACCCATCCTCCCGCCTGAGTTGCGCAACATTCTGCTTGTGCCGATCGCGCCGCATCTTTCTGTAGACCGCGCGGTGGTTTTAGCAGCAGGTTCTTCTGTAAAAATTTTGGTTAAGAGCGAAAACGCCTTGATGAGCGTGGACGGGCAATTGCCGACCCCCGTCATGGAAGATGATCAGGTAGTGATCACCGCCGCCGATGTGACGGCACAGTTCGTCCGATTTGGTGACCCTGGCTATTTCTACCGCAATATTACTGCGCATATGAATGAAAACTCCCTAGGATTTCCACGATGACCGAATCTACAACTCTCTATTGTTATGCTCACCCCACACGTGAAACATCCCTGCGCTGCAAACGCTGTGACAATCCCATTTGTCCATCATGCGCTGTCCGCATGCCGACGGGGTACATCTGCAAGGATTGCTCGCGCGCGCATAAAAAGGCATTCGATACTGCCGAATGGTACGACTACCTGATCGGCTTTGCGATCACATCCATCCTTTCGCTGATCGCCAGCGGATTGATCGCGTTCATCGGGTCATTTATCGGCTTTTTCATGTTCTTCATTGCGGCAGGCATTGGCGGTGCAGCAGGCAGGTGGATCGGCGACCTTGTCTTGCAGGCAGTGGGCAAACGCCGCTCAAAGGCATTGTTTATGACAATGGCGGCTGGGGTGGTGTTGGGATCTTTACCCATTCTGCTTACCCTGTTCTTTACAGGTCTGTTTTATGGCGCTATTGGTGTTGCCATTTATCTCTTTATTGCCACGCCGATGGTCTATTCTCGCACTTCAGGGATTCAACTCTAACCTATGCTTACCGAACTTCACATTCAGAACTTCGCCATCATAGATAAACTCGATCTGCGCTTTGGCCCGGGGCTGATCATCCTCACTGGTGAGACGGGTGCTGGTAAATCCATCATCCTCGATGCCGTGGTACTGCTCATCGGCGGCAAAGCGGATACGACCTTTGTCCGCGCTGATTCAGATGCGGCTTTTGTCGAAGGGGTGTTCCAGCTCAAAGGTCCAGAAAAAGAGGCGGTGCATGAAGTCCTCAAACGCGAAGAGCTGATGGACGATCCCGATTATGTCACCTTGATGCGCGAAGTCCGCAAAGAGGGACGCAGCGTGGCGCGTGTGAATGGACGGACTGTGAACGTCGGCTTGTTGAAGGAACTCGGCGCACTGTTGATCGACATTCACGGGCAGGCAGAGCATCTCTCCCTGCTTGACCCGCGCGCACATCTTGGTCTGCTTGATCGCTACGCTGAAGTTACCAAGCCGCTGAACGATTACCGCCAGACCTATCATTCGCTGTTGAGTTTGCGCCGTGAGTTAAGCGATTTGCGCAAGGCGCAATTTGACGCCGACCGCCGCACGGAAATGCTCACGTATCAGGTGGAGGAAATCGAATCTGCGCGGTTAAAGGCGGGCGAAGATGAGGATTTACGCAAAGAGCGCGACAGACTCGCGAACGCAGAGTCACTGGCGCAGAATGCACAGGAAGCCCTCGCCGTGTTGGAGGAAGGCTCGCCCGAAACACCCGCTGCCACAGATCTGGTGGGGCAGGCGGCGCAGGCACTGGCTGCGCTTGCCAAGATCGATGCGGCACAGGCAGAGATGGCGAATCAGGCAGAGTTGATGCTGGATACCATGTCCGACATTATTCACAGCCTGCGAAATTATCTCGAAGAGATCGAATTCAACCCCAAGCGGCTGGATGATGTGGAGGAACGCCTCGACCTGATCCACTCGCTCACGCGCAAATATGGCGGCAACATTCCCGCCGTCATTGCGTATGGTGAAGATGCCAAAAAGCAGCTTGAAACCATCACAGGCGCGGCAGACCGCATCAACGAGTTGGAGATGCAAGAAGCCAAACTGCTTGAAAAACTTTCCAAACAGGGAACCACCCTTTCCGAAAAGCGCAAATCTGCGGCCATTGAAATGAGCAAAGGGATCGAGCTTGAATTGGATGACCTAAAGATGGCATCCGCCCAATTTGGCGTGGATTTCCAAACCAAACCTGATGTGAATGGCCTGCCTCTGGCGGATGGAACCCGCATCGCCTTTGACCAAAACGGATTCGACCGCGTGGAGTTTCTCGTCGCCCCGAACCCCGGCGAAGGACTCAAGCCGCTCGCAAAGATCGCCTCTGGCGGCGAAACCTCACGCCTGATGCTCGGCTTGAAGAACGTCATGGCTCGCGCCGATGAAGTCCCATCGTTGATCTTCGATGAAATCGACCAAGGCATCGGCGGACGCGTAGGCATGGTAGTCGGACAAAAGTTATGGAACCTCTCACGTTTACATCAAGTCTTTTGTGTGACGCATCTTCCGCAACTTGCCGTCTTTGGCGACCAGCATTATCAAGTCCAAAAACTGGTGGATAAGGGACGCACCCTCACCCGTGTGGAACCGCTTGAAGGCGAAGCCCGCCTGCTCGAACTCTCGCAAATGCTCGGCGAAGTCGGCGAAGGCACGCTCCGCTCGGCACACGAACTCCTGCAAACTGCAAGGCAAATGGTAAAAGGCTCAAAGAAATAGCAACAAAAAATGGACGCTCGAAAGCGTCCATTTTTTGTTGCTGTAACTTAACCCATAAAATGGCCGGGGCTGGAAGCATAAAGTGGCCGCCTCCTAATCTATGTTGTTGATCCAGATCAATAATAGAAGGATCACTCTGGAAGGATAACTTGGCCGCAAGTACATCCCGGAAGCATAACATGACCGGGAGTAAGAAGCCGGAGCTTTCAATCAATGAGATATAGTGCTTGGCACTTGTGTCAATCACAAATCTCATTCTTTTGGAGGCAAAACCATGTTGAAGGAAGTCGAGCTAGTAGAGTAGAGGACTGGCGCACCACAAGACGAGGCTCCTCTTGCGTTCCCGCAAGCCGTTTCTCGCTATCATGCGTGTTTCCAGTCCCCCCTCATCGAACCGTGCATGAGGTTTTCCCTCACACGGCTCTCCGACAGGTTTCATCGTACAGCATTCAGTCCATAACGTCGCAACGTTCCCCGTAAGCGGTATAAACCTTGCTCCGCGTACAGGTCTTTCGGGAAATCACGCATTCCCCGTAGGCGTTTGCGGTGTTCGACATAATGTCGCCATCGTAGCCGCCACCTTACGTATCGGTCTACCTTTTCATACTGCTCTGACGAGTTGCTATATCTATAGTAGTTGCCACAACCTCTAATTATCGGATTGATTTGCTGGATTGCTTGCTCCAAGTCCCAGTATCCTCTTTTCCCTGCCGCTTGGCGCACTTTCTCTTTAATCCGATTGATTGCTTTCGAGGTTGCCCACTTATAACAGTTTTTCTTCCCTTGTCGTCCTTGCCGATATGCAAAACTCATACCAAGAAATTCAAAACCGTCCGTTGCCGCTACTATCCGCGTTTTCGTTTCGCTCAGTTCTAATCCCAATCGTTCTATTTCTCGTTTGAACTCTGCGTAATATCGTTCCACATCCTTACGACACAATATCACGATGTCGTCTGCGTATCGCACCATATGTGCTTCATAGCGAATGCTGTTATATCCTCGCTTTGTCCATTCTCGGTCTAGTTCGTTCAGGTAGATGTTCGCCAGTAATGGCGAGATTACTCCGCCTTGCGGTGTCCCTGTGTCTTTGTAATTCGTTTGTCCGTCTTCCAGTATTCCCGCTTTCAGCCACCACCGTATCAGTCGCAGGACTTCCACGTCGCTCACGCGCCGTGATACCACTTCCATTAACCTCTCATGCGGTATGTTGTCAAAGTAGCCCTTTATATCCGCATCTATCACTTGCACGCATCCATAGTTGACATACTTCGCCACTGCCTCATGCGCTTGGTGTGCATTTCGCTTCGGACGAAACCCATACGAACAGGCTTCAAAGCCTGCCTCAAAAATGGGTTCCACCACTATCTTGACTGCCATCTGAACTACTCGGTCTTTCACCACAGGTATTCCTAGCGGTCGCTTCTCTGCTTTGCCTGGCTTCGGTATATATACCCGCTTCACTCGGTTTGGTCGGTATCGCTTCTCGCGTAACTCTTGCGATAGCCCTTCGATAAACTCGCTGACACCTGCTTGCTCGATGTCCTTTATCGTCCGCCCGTCTACTCCCGCCGCTCCACGATTACTTCTCACCTGTTGCCATGCCTTTTGCAGTACATCTTTCCGGTACACCTTGTCGTACAAAACGCCGAAACGTCGCTCCTTCTGGGCTTTGGCTGCCCGATATAGGCTACGTTGCAGTACCCGAACCTTATCTTTCATCGTGTTTATAGCTTTTTCAGCAATCACGCTGTTCCTCCTGCTTCGCAACCACTTCCTGAAGTAGAGCGCCTTCACTCCGAATTGGTTATGTTGTCCAATTCATCTCCGCTACTATGCGCTCCTCCGACTGCCTGCCATCCTAAAGCGGTCATTTCGGTTACCCTTATAGTCCGCTCGACTTCATCGTGTATGAAGCAATGTCAGGCTCTCAATTGTTACCTCACTAATCTTTCCCTGCGTGCTACCGCCTTTACACCGGAGAGATTTCAACATTCCTCGTCTCTGTTCGTTCCTGTTGAAATTGCAGCCTTCGCCACCTGAAAGCAAGCTCGGCTCTCTCTTTCCCAACTCTCCCAGTTTCTACCGTTGGGTTCTGTTTCACGATGCCTCTTCGTACGTTCACTTTCGTTGCAGCCCGCAGTTTCGCCTCGCGCCCTTGACTGGGTTCAGATTGCTTTCGAGCAACCTTCTTGACGCTTTGTCAAACTCGTTGCGACGTGACAAGTTACCCCATCACGCCTAGTTTCAGGCTACCTGATGACAGAGAAATTATCAGGACATACTCCTTTCAGCATGTTAGATTAGTGACTTCCAATTCACACTTCCAGAAAGCCAGAAGACCACAAAATTTGCGTACTGCCCTTTGCGAGCTTCGTATTCCCCCATGGCGCGGGTATAAAAAATAATGCCCAAAAACAAGATCACAAATACCGCGCCGAATATTTTTATAAATTGTTTCATAAGGACTGCCCTTTTTCCTGGCGATTTTCGACAATTATATAATATCCGCAGTACACCACCAAACCGAGGATGCAATTCTCTGTTAAAATTCAACCATCCTCATGAAACATCTCTGGTCACCCTGGCGCATGACATATATTTCGAACAACAAAAAAGAATCAGGCTGCGTATTTTGCAACGCACAAGCCAAAGCGGACGATGCCGAAAATCTGATCGCCTTCCGCGGAAAATTCTCCTATGTGATCCTCAATCGCTTTCCCTACACCAGCGGACATTTGATGGTCATTCCATTTGCGCATGTATCCAATCTTGAAGAATTGGACGCCGAAACCCGCGCCGAAATGATGGAACTGACCACGCGTTGCATGACCGTCTTGCGCGAACTTTACAAGCCGCACGGATTCAACATGGGCGCAAATATCGGTGAAGCAGCAGGTGCAGGCGTGCTGGGGCATGTTCACATTCACATTGTGCCACGCTGGGCTGGGGATACAAATTTCATGTCCGCAGTCGGTGAGACGCGTGTTCTGCCAGAGTCATTGGAAGAAACATACAAGAGAGTGGAAAAAGCATTTAGCATTTAGCATTTAGCATTTAGCATTTAGCATTTAGCATTTAGCATTTAGCATTTAGCATTTAGCGAGCGGGGGCAATTTATTGATATGGAGATTCTATGCCGTCACACAAAAGACAAACGATCTTTGTTGTTTTAATCTGTTTTCTATTTGTATTCATCTTCTCTGCTTGCAAAGCCGAAGAGATTGCATTAACCCCAACGCGTATACCTGTCACACCAACAGTCACAGCGGAGCCGCTCCCAACAACCACGCCGTTGGTGCCTCCCAGTTTCAACCCACTGACAGGATTGCCCGTTGAAGACGCCTCCCTGCTCGACCTGCCCGCACTGCTGATTTCGATTTCGCATTTCCCTGTCAATGCACGCCCGCAGGCAGGGCTTTCATTTGCACCGTGGGTCTTTGAGATTTACATCACCGAAGGCGCGACCCGTTTTCTCTCCACCTTTTATGGACAATTCCCCGAGCCCGAAAATACCATCAACGGAGATTGCATCGTCCGTGGCGAGCCGTTCGCGCAAACGGCAAATATCATCGGCAATCGCGTCTGGCTTGATGCAAACGGAAACAACACGCAAGAAGTATGGGAGCGCGGGGTCGGCGGCGTGTGCGTTTATCTCTTTCTCGAAGATGGCACGCTTGTCTCGCAAACTTCCACAGACAGCAATGGATATTACGGTTTCAACGTCGAGGCGGGCAGGTATGTGCTCGTCTTCCAAAAACCTGCGTGGATGCAGTTCGTGCAGAAAAATGTCGGGGATGAGAATCAAGATAGTGACGCCGACCCTGTTACAGGTCAGACAGAGGCGTTTGACGTTAATTCCGCGCTTCTTAATTTGGACGCGGGCTTGGTCCTGCTCCCAGACTCTTTTCCTACATCCGAGCTTGCTCCTGCCAAAGTGGGACCGATCCGTTCGGGGCGTTTGATATACGCCGACATCGCCCAGTTCTTCCCTGACTCATGCCTGATCTACGCCTTTGCATCGCCCGAAGTGTTGGATGAATTGCCAAAATGTTTTTTTGTGAATCACGACATTCAAGGCGGCGGCTACATGCTGGAGATCAGTGAAATGCGGCGGCTTGCGCGCGAAAGCAAAAACGGCGCAGTGGATTATTCCAGCAATATTTTTGACACCGTTCCACCCGCAGGCGGCGTGGATGCTTCAAAGCTGCATGTTTACATTGCGTATCTCAATCAATCTGCCTGGGTATATGACGCTGCCTCTGAAAGTTATTGGCGCTATGTGGATGACGCCGACTTTGAAACAGCGGGGATTGTGAACCCCGAAACCGACCGCCTGACCAACCGCCAACTGCAATTCGAAAATGTGATCGTGCTGTTCGCAGAGCACGATGTCATCTCCCCCACCAATCTGGACATCCATCTTGAAGAGAATCGCACAGGCTATGCGCTTTTATTCCGCGACGGACGGATGTATGATATTTTTTGGAGCACACAACTCAGCAACGAAGAAAAGCGAACGGAACGACACAAGCCGATCAAGTTCGTAAATGTAGATGACAAAACCCTCATGCCGCTCAAACCTGGCCGCACATGGATCCTAGTCGTCACCCCGGATACACCAGTGACCGACCAAGGCGGAGGCAAATGGTTCCTCAATTTCGTCCAGCCTGATGGTGCAAAATAAAACCGAGGTTCCTATGCATCCTTATGTTATCTCCCTCAGAACAGTTTTTGAGAAAAACGCCAACCCTGCCGATGCCGCGCCGATGAAGAAATATATGCGTGAGCAATTCGAGTTTCTAGGAATCAAAACGCCGCTACGGGTTGCCTTACAAAAAGAATTCGTCAAGGAGCATGGACTTCCGCCGTTGAATGAAATCGATGTCATTGCGCGGGAGTTATGGTCACTGTCCCAGCGGGAGTTTCAGTACACAGCCACCAGTTTGATCGGCAAATTGGAGACGAAACTCGAACCTGTTTTTATTTCCACCCTCGAATATTTGATCGTCACAAAATCATGGTGGGACACGGTGGATACCCTTGCAGGCAACACCGTCGGTGTGCATCTCAAACGCTTTCCAAAAGTACGGGAGAAATACCTCAAACAGTGGCGCAAGTCTGATAATTTTTGGTTGAGGCGCACAGCCTTGCTGTTTCAACTTGGATATAAAGAAGAGACGGATTTCAATTTACTGTGTGAGATCATCCGCGAGAACCTTGGCTCGGACGAATTCTTCATCAACAAAGCCATTGGCTGGGCTCTGCGTCAATACGCGTGGACGAACCCTGCATCAGTGAAG